>CANNJE010000008.1 GCA_947504605.1 Chitinophagaceae bacterium | reverse complement strand
CTAGTCGCGGGCATGAAGCAATACAACTTGCAACTGCACTTAACCTATTGCCCTGCGATTACATCAGTCCTTATTACCGGGATGAAAGTATTATGCTGGGACTAGGTTTTACTCCCCTTCAATTAATGTTGCAATTGCTAGCTAAGGCTGAAGATATTTTTACCGGAGGAAAAGCGTATTATAATCACCCTAATTACAGGGGCGATGACAAACCTACCATCATTCATCAAAGTAGTGCCACTGGAATGCAGGTCATTCCCACTACAGGTATTGCACAGGGCATTCAATATTTAGAAAAAATCAATTCGCCACTACTTAAAAAAGGGCTCAGAGGAGAATTGCCTGTCGTTATTTGTTCTTTGGGAGATGCTTCTGTAACAGAAGGAGAAGTAAGTGAAGCATTTCAGTTTGCAGCCCTGCACCAGCTACCTATTATCTACCTGATACAGGACAATGAATGGGGAATCAGTGTAAGTTCCACTGAAGCAAGAACTGCCAATGCCTATGAATTCATCGAAGGGTTTAAAGGTATTAATCGTTTAAGCATCAACGGCAGCGATTTTGCAGAAAGCTATTCTGCTATGCAAGAAGTGATTGCAGATGTAAGAATAAAAAGACGTCCTTGGTTGATACATGCAAAAGTTCCTTTATTGGGCCACCATACCAGCGGTGTACGAATAGAGTTTTACAGAACAGAAGCGGATCTTGCCCAACATTTATTAAATGACCCAGGGCCAATTCTAAGATCACTCCTGCTTCAAAATAATATAGATGAACATACACTTCAAAATATAGAAAAGGAAGCGGAGGAGGCCGTTAAAAAAGATTTTGATGCTGCCGTAGCATCACCTGAACCAAATGCAAGTAATGTATCAAATCATGTATTTGCCCCACAAGCCACTACAGAAGAAAAAGGAGAGCGAAGTCCTGCACAAAATGAAAAAATTCTTTTTGTGGATGCTGCGTTATTTGCCATCAGAGAGATCATGGAAGAATACCCAGAAGCAGTTTTATACGGCCAGGATGTGGGTCGAAGGCTGGGTGGGGTTTTTAGGGAAGCTGCCACACTGGCTGAACAATTTGGAGATCACAGGGTTTTTAATACCGCCATACAGGAAGCATATATTATTGGTTCTACTGTTGGTATGAGTGCAGTTGCTGTTAAACCAATTGTGGAAGTTCAGTTTGCCGATTATATCTATCCAGGCATCAACCAGCTGGTAACAGAAATTTCGAAAAGCTGCTACCTCAGCTGTGGTAAATTTCCGGTACAAACATTAATACGGGTACCCATTGGTGCATATGGCGGAGGTGGGCCTTATCATAGTGGCAGTATTGAAACAATGTTACTTACCATCAAAGGAATTAAAATTGTTTACCCGAGTACCGCTGCTGATATTAAAGGATTGATGAAGGCCGCTTTCCTCGACCCAAATCCTGTAGTAATGCTCGAACACAAAGGCCTGTACTGGAGTAAAGTTCCTGGTACAGAAGAAGCAAAAAGTATTGAACCTGCAAGAGACTACATAATACCTTTAGGGAAAGGGAATATTGTTTTATGGGCAGATGAAGCAAAAGTAAATGAGGGATCCACCGCCTGCATCATCACTTATGGCATGGGTGTTTACTGGGCAAAAGCCGCTGCCAAACAATTTATTGGAAACATTGAAATCATTGACCTTAGAACATTGTATCCTTTGGATGAAGACCTGATTTTTGCCAGCGTAAAAAAACATGGAAAATGTTTAATCCTTACAGAAGAACAACAAAACAATTCTTTTGCTGAAGCATTGGCTGGAAGAATCTCTAAAACCTGTTTTAAATTTTTAGATGCTCCTGTTGAAGTATTGGGAGCTTTGGACTTGCCGGCCGTGCCGATGAATATTATTTTGGAAAAAGCAATGCTTCCTAATGCAGAGAAAGTTATAGAGCGATTAACTCAGTTACTGGGCTATTAAAATATTTTCAGCTAGATTAATATCTGTCAAATTATACCGGTTGTAGCTTCCCTCTAAGACATGTCCATTATTAACTAATTATCTTACCGTCTTTCATATGCACAATCCTGTCACTCATTTGAGCCAATTCCTCATTATGTGTAACAATTAAAAAACTTTGCTGGTATTTATCACGCAGTTCAATAAACAGTTTATGCAGCTCACGTCCATTTTCGCTGTCAAGGTTACCCGTAGGCTCGTCAGCCATAACAATGGCAGGGTTGTTTATTAATGCCCTAGCTACCGCCACCCGCTGCTGCTCACCACCACTAAGTTGATGTGGCTTATTTTGCAAACGCTCCCCTAAACCGAGATTTTTTAATAATTCAGCTGCCTTTTCCTGCGTTTCCTTTTTCTTAGCGCCTGCAATCCATCCCGGAATACAAACATTTTCTAAAGCTGTAAATTCCGGCAAAAGGTGATGAAATTGAAAAATAAAGCCAATATGGGTATTTCGAAATTTTGCAAGTGCCTTCCCCGTAAGTTTATCTATTCTTTGATTATTTAGCACAACCTGGCCATTATCGGGGCAATCTAATGTGCCTAAAATATGCAAGAGGGTACTTTTGCCTGCACCAGAAGACCCCACAATACTCACTATTTCACCTTTTCCAATACTAATATCAACACCCTTAAGTACGTGCAGTTTGCCGTAAAACTTTTCAATATTGGTTGCCGTTAACATTGGCCGAAAATAAACCATTTAGCCCTACTTTTAAAATATGGCATTAAATCTGCATAGTTTTCTCTCATTTAAAGGGCCTGTCTTTTCATATCTCAGATTAGGATTCTCTAAAAGTTAACATCCCTGTTAAAAAAACACTTTTGGTAATTTCGTACTAACGTCTACATTTGCAAAAAATTAAACCTATTAACAATGTTTTGGACACTAGAATTGGCATCCCATTTAGAAGACGCTCCCTGGCCTGCAACGAAGGATGAATTGATTGATTATAGCATACGCAGTGGCGCTCCAATCGAAGTTATAGAGAATCTCCAGGAACTGGAAGACGAAGGTGACCTTTATGAAGGCCTGGATGATATCTGGCCAGATTACCCTAGCCAGGAAGATTTCTTCTTTAACGAAGATGAATATTAAGAAATACTGAGAAATTAGTATCAAAATATAGCCGTTGACCAAAATCAACGGTTTTTTTGTGTAGTTACCATTCAACTTGAATACAAAAATGTGTATTATTTCTCCATTTGCTCAATGACCGATTGAGAAACACCGGTATAAGAAAAGCCCCCATCATGAAAAAGGTTCTGCATGGTTACCATTTTAGTAAGATCGCTAAACATCATTACTATATAATTTGCACAATCTGCTGCTGATGCATTCCCCAGCGGACTCATCTTTTCTGCAAAACTGATAAACCCATCAAAACCTTTTACACCGGTGCCTGCCGTAGTTTTTGTAGGAGATTGAGAAATAGTATTTACCCTAACTTTCTTTTTTACTCCATAATGATACCCAAAACTACGGGCTACACTTTCCAGCAAAGATTTTGCATCGGCCATTTCATTATAATCGGGGAAAATACGTTGTGCTGCTATGTAGGAAAGTGCAACTACACTGCCCCATTCATTAATGGCGTCATGTTTCATGCAAGAAGCCAGCACCCTATGAAGACTGATGGAAGATATATCCAGTGTTTTTGAATTATAATCATAATCTAATTCAGTATAATGTCTCCCTTTTCTTACATTCATACTCATGCCTATTGAATGTAGTACAAAATCAAAACCACCACCAAAATATTCCATTGACTTTATAATCAGATTTTCTACTTCTTCTGCCTTACTAACATCACAGGGAATCACTGGCGCACTTATCTTTTCGGCAAGTTTTTCAATCTCCCCCATCCGTATGGCAACGGAAGCATTGGATAACACAATCATGGCTCCCTCCTCATGGCAACGCAATGCTGTAATCCATGCAATTGATTTTTCATCTAGAGCTCCAAAGATGATTCCCTTTTTACCTTTCAATAAATTATTATTCATATGACCGCATTGTTTATTGACAATTGGATTAGAGCTACAATTTTCAGGGGTTAATGAAAACACCTGAGAACTTTAGTATTAAAAGATTGACAAGAAAAGACAAAATAAATATCCCGATAAAATGAGCAAGAAAAAATAAGAATAAGTGACTCACAGAATGCTTAGGGTTTATAAACCTTCTTATTAATAGATGCATGCCATATCCCAACAAAAGCAACAGAATTAGTACAAAAAGAAGCATTATTTTTTTCAAAGTCTGTATCGGTATTATAAATGGAGAAAACTTAATTCAGAAAAGATCAGCATATTTACTATTTAATTCCCCACCATCTCTCTGGCATTTTCTAAAGCTGCTGTTGTTGGCTTTTCTCCACTTAGCATTTGTGCAATGGTAGTTATTCGTTCGTCCTTATTAAGGAGTTTTATAGAAGTGGCTATCTTCTCGTTTACCATATGCTTGTAAACAAAATAATGAGCGGATGCTTTTGCTGCAATTTGTGGCTGGTGTGTTATGGCAATTAACTGATGGGCTTCTGACAATTCTTTCATAATAATACCTACCTGTTTTGCAGCTTCACCGCTAATACCCGTATCTATTTCATCAAAAATTAAAGTAGGCAACTCCAACTTTTTAGCCACCAAAGATTTCACACTTAGCATCAGCCTGCTTAACTCTCCCCCACTGGCTACTTTATGTAATGGTTCAAACCGGTTACTTTTATTGGCATCAAATAAAAAATCTATTTCATCACAGCCAAAAGCAGAAAGTCCGGCAGGCTGAATATTCACCTTTAGTAGAGCATTGGGCATACCTACTTGTGCCAATAATTTATTCACCTTGTCGGTAAATGGTTTTGAATGGGCAACCCTATTGGCTGATATTTTTTTGGCAATCCTCACAGCTATTTCGTGTAACTGTGTTGTTTGTTGCTCTAATTTTTCTATCGCTGAAGTAATATTAAATACGGCATCTAGTTTTTGCTGAAGCTCTTTCTGAATGTCGAGCAACTGCCCTGTATCTTTTACATTGTGTTTTTTGAGCAATTTGTACCCAGCAGAAAGTCGGTCATTCACTGTTTCAATACGCTGTGCATCATAATGGATAGTATTATCAATTCGTTCAAGCTCATCTGCTATATCCTGTAATTCAATCAAACTGCTGTTCATTCTTCCCTGCAGTCCTTCCATTTCGGGATGATAGGATTGAAGCATACTTATTTTGTGCTGCAAAACTTTTAGCTGCTGCACAATCGGCTGCTCACTATCTTTCATTTCAAAATAAATACTTTCTAATTGCTGTTTTATATTTTCCGCATTACTTAGCAATTTTAATTCAGCATCCAGCTCTTCAAGTTCGTTTTCTTTCAGGGAAAGTTCTTCCAGCTCTTCAAATAAAAACCGGTGATAATCTAATTCTTTATTGGCATTAGACTGTTGTAATTGTAGCCCTTCAAGTTGTTTTTTGAGGTTACTGTATTCAGTAAATTTATCTTTGAGTTGTTTTAAGAAATCCGCATTATCCGCAAGCGCATCCATCACATCCCGCTGAAAATTTTCATTGCCTAACTCTAAAGTATCAAATTGCTGATGTAGATCTACTAACAATACAGCCAATTCCTTTAATTGTGAAAGATTAACCGGTGTATCATTGATAAAACTCCTTGATTTTCCATTGGCAGCTATTTCCCTTCTCAACAAAATTTCATCGTCCTGGTCCAGCTCATTTTTTTCTAAAAAAGATTTTACCGCCTCATTGTCTTTTATAGAATAAAAACCTTCAACGATACATTTTTTTTCTTTATGCTGCAATACTGCACTGTCTGCTCGCTGCCCGAGTATCAGGTTCAGAGCACCCATCAGGATACTTTTACCTGCCCCAGTTTCGCCGGTGATAATATTCAGATTTTTTGAAAATGTGATCACCAGGTCATCAATGATGGCATAATTTTGTATATGAAGTTTTTGAAGCATAATGTAACGGCAAATTATACAAACTAAGGGAGAAAATCGATAATTGAATGTTGGATAATTGATCTTTTTAAAATATCTTTTGTACAATTAACTGGAAAATATAAATGCCCGGCAATAAATTGACCGGGCATTTATAATTAATCGTTTATTATTCATTAACTGAACATTTCTCTCACTTTGTCAAAAAACGATTTTTCGTTTTTCTCTGGTTTGGGTTCAAAATTGGTTGACTCCTGCATTTTTTCCAACATTTCCTTTTCCTCTGAACTTACATGTTGTGGAGTCCAGATATTTACCTGTATAAGCTGATCCCCTTTTTCATAACTATTCACATGTGGAAATCCTTTCCCTTTTAGTCTGAATATTTTTCCGCTTTGTGTACCTACTGGTATCTTAATTTTTGCCCTGCCATCAATGGTAGGCACTTCTACCTGCGTGCCAAAGACTGCTTCAGGAAATGAAATGTATAGATCAAATGCTACATTCAAACCATCTCTATGCAATTGCGGGTGTGCCTCTTCTTCTATCAAAACGATCAAATCGCCGGAACTTCCCCCACGTTCTCCCGCATTACCTTTTCCACTAATACTTAATTGCATTCCTTCCTGAACACCAGCTGGAATATCTATTGTTACAGTTTCTTCCCCGTATACCCTTCCTTCGCCTTTACAACTACCGCATTTAGCAGTTACGGTTGAACCTTCCCCGTTACAGGTAGGACAGGTTGTAACGGTTTGCATTTGCCCCAGAAATGTATTTTGCACCCTTCTTACTTGTCCACTCCCTGAGCATGTGGAACAAGTTTGTACACTGTTTTTATCTTTTGCCCCACTCCCTTCGCAGGTATTACATTTAATATGTTTTTTTACTTTAATGGTTTTATTGGCCCCTTTTGCAATTTCCTCAAAGTTCATTTTTAGTTTTACCCTCAGGTTACTGCCTCTTGTACCACGGCCACGGCTACCCGAACTTCTTTTTCCTCCCCCCCCAAAAAAGCTACCAAAAGCATCGTCGCCGAAAATATCTCCAAACTGGCTAAAGATATCATCCATATTCATACCTCCTCCACTAAATCCGCCTCCACCACCACGGCCTTGACTAAAAGCATTGTGCCCAAAACGGTCATATTGTGCTTTTTTATCTGCATCATTCAACACTTCATAGGCTTCCGCAGCTTCTTTAAATTTTTCTTCAGATGCTTTATCTCCTGGATTCCTGTCAGGATGAAATTGCATAGCCACTTTTCGGTAAGCCTTTTTAATTTCCTCCTGAGAAGCTGTTTTAGAAACTCCTAATACTTCGTAATAATCTCTTTTTGTACTCATTTAAATTAGCGGTTGGCAATTAGCTGCAAGCAAACATTTTTTTTAAAACAACCGGCTTGCAGTTAACGGTTATTACTTACTTATTATTTACCTACAACAACTTTCGCAAAACGAATTAATTTTCCATTCAGGTAATATCCTTTCTGAACTTCGTCTACAACTTTTCCCTTTTTTTCTTCACCTGCCTCAATTTCTGTGATTGCCTCATGCTTTTCTACATCAAAATCAGCATTAATACTTTCCATTGCAGTTAGCCCTTTTTGTAGTAATACCGACCTGAGTTTATTAAATACCAATTGATTTCCCTGTTTCACCTGAACGATGTCTTCCGTTTGCTGCATTTGTTTTTCTGCACGATCACAGTCGTCCATTACATCCAACATAGCCGAAACAATATCTTTACCTGCAGTTTGAATTCTTTCAAGGTTTTCTTTAGATGTACGACGCTTATAATTATCAAACTCTGCAAATAATCGCAGGTATTTGTCTTTTTGCTCCTGCAGTTCTTCTTCCAGTTTTTCGAATGAAGGATCTGTTTCAGTTTCAGGGTTGCTCAAATGCGTATTTCCTGGAATATCTGCGTCTGCGTTAATATCCAATTCTATATTATCTGTAGTTGTTTGTGTATTTTCTTCCATAACGATAGCTTTAAAAATGTGTGCAAATGTACGATTGTCAAACAGTTTGCCAATAGCTGATTGGCAGTCAAATTGACATTAAACAACAAAAAATGGTGGAAATAGTTCTACTTAACAACCTGGAACTTGCCGGATTGAATGATTGTGCCGTTTTTATCTCTTACCTGAAAAATGTAAATACCCCTGTAAAAATCTTCGAGATTAATGGTAATACGGCTGGGCGCTTTTTTTATATCATATACCTTTTTGCCCATAAAATTATATACCTGCAATGAGTAGGAATTATCCGCAGCCCTGCTAAAATCAAAATTTATAACAGAGCTAGCTGGATTTGGATAAAAATTAATCAGTTTCGCCGTAACAGGACCATCACTAAGGACTGGTTTATTTTGAGCAAAAGAGGTAAAATTTATTCCAATAAATAAAAATAATATGTAAATGTATATTTTCAACTAAGTAAAAGTAATTAATTCTTTCAATGTTTCAATCAAAAAAATCAAATTTACAACTAATATCAAAATGCATCTCCCGGCAATAAAGTATGGCCGGGAGATGCTTATAATCAGGCCAATTCTGCCAATTTTTTATCTATTGCTTCAAAGTTGGGCATCGATCCTGGATTATCCAATACCTCTGCATACTGTAAAACCCCTGCTTTATCTATAATAAAAGCAGATCTTTTACTTACACCTTTCATACCCATATCAGTAAATGACTCATGAATAGCTTCATACAAATTGGAAACATCTTTCTTAACAAAGAAAAATTATACTGCTGCTCTGCTTTAAATTTATCTAATGTAAATACAGAATCAACTGAAATACCCAAAACCTCTGTTGAATCATTATGATATTTATTAATACCATCCCTTACCGAACAAAGTTCTTTTGTACAAACTCCAGTAAATGCCTGGGGGAAAAACAATAACAAAACATTTTTAGATCCCTCGAAATCACTAAGGGTAATTTTTGTCTTTTCTGAATTAAAAAGGCTGAAATTTGGAGCCTTTTCTCCTGCGCTTAATGCCATATTGGTTTTAATTTTTTATAGGTAAATAATGATTTTAAACAAAAATAGGCTGAATAAGTTCATTTAAAAACTCAAATAAAAAACCCTACCAAATGGCAGGGTTGTGTAATCCAAACAATCCATAAAAACAAATCGTTCCAATATCTACAGGATATCTTCTGGATCTGGATCATCAATAAAGTCGCTAATCATAGACGCATAAATAACCCTAGGTTATTTTATACGATCATCCGATGAGTGAAAAGTAAAATGTAATTCTTGTTTCATTTGGTGTGTTATCAGTGGTTTAAGAAATAAGCTGTGGTTATGAACTTTAAAACGCAAAATGATATGCTTTTAGTATGTGAAAGCATATCATACTGAAATTAGTTATCCACAGAAATAAGTAGCAGTAAGAGTTTATAAACGCTGCATATGTAATACAATAGGCGCTAAACTTGCCCAGGGAGCGAATTCAATCGTTGGCAGGTCCTTTTTCGTAAACCTCCATTCCCGATTTAAAAAAGCAAAAGAAGCCGGCACAGAGGGCTGAGTGATACTAATCGTTAGCTTACCATAATCTTCGTTACACTGCCAGGTTCCGGTATAAGTCACGCCATTCTTAATGGCTGTCATTGGGCCATCAAAAAAAGTATTTTTAGATAATTTGAATACCCACCCCACATATTTCGCTGTACTATCGCTGCCATTATCCGTTGCAAGCGAGACCCTAAAATCGCTGTTTAAAACATTCTGCTCAAAATATTTTTGATACAGTTGTTCTGTAGGACTTACCCCATCTTTACTGCAACCCTGCAATAAAAGTATTGATAAAGCAAAGAAAACGGCGATCATAAATCTCCATTTATACATAAATCCAATAACAGAGAAATCAGTTTGTTTCATAAATACTTGAATATTTTTTTGTAGCATAATCAATAAAAAAGTGGCTGTTTAATGGCTCACCTGTGGCATTACTGCATAAAACTTCCGAAGTACTATAACGTCCGGATTTATAAATATGTTGTTGCAGCCAGGCAAAAATTGTTTCAGTTTTTCCCTTTGCAATCTCTTCTTCTACAGACGGATTTTGTTCAAGAATAGCTGCATACAATTGTGCTGCATATAAACTTCCAATACTATAAGTTGCAAAATAGCCAAAACTTCCATGGCTCCAGTGTACATCCTGGAGGCATCCCTTTTTATCATCCGGCACAGTAAGGCCCAAATATTTTTTATAGGATTCGTTCCATATAGCAGGAATATCTTTCGCTTTCAAACTGCCTTCAATGAGTTGTTTTTCAATTTCATACCTGATCATTACATGAAAATGATAGGTCAGTTCATCTGCCTCTGTCCGAATAAGCGAAGGCTGCACTTTATTAATGCCTTTGTAAAATTGCTGAACTGTTATGCCATTAAATTGCTGTGGAAAAAACGTTTTCGCCATCTGAAAATTATTTTCCCAAAAAGGCAACCCTCTGCCAACACAGTTTTCCCAAAGCCTGCTTTGGCTTTCGTGAATACTCAAACTGCAATATTCGCTCAAAGGAAGTCCGTATTCCTCTATCGGAAGCCCCTGCTCATATAATGCATGACCTCCTTCATGTATGCAACTCCAAAGCATATTTGCAAAATCATTTTCATCTATCCTGGTTGTCACTCTTACGTCCTGGCTGCTGAAGTTAGTTGTAAAAGGGTGTTCACTGATATCTTGTCTACCTGCTTCAAAATCGAAGTGCATTTTTTTTAAAACTTCCATGCCCATTGCCCATTGCTTATCCTTATCAAAATGCTGGTGCAGAAATGAATCATCTACAGGAGGTTTAGATTTTATTTTGTCTAAAAGTGTCAGCAGTTGTGGCTTAAGACCAGTAAACAAAGCGTCTACTGTGTCAATAGTAAGACCACGATCATAATCATTCATAAGGGCATTATATGGATGTATTTCATATCCTAACAAATCTGCTTCCTGCTTTTTTAACTGGATAATATCATCAAGCGGTTGTTGAAATAAAGAGAAACTGTTTTCCTTTCTGGCAAGAATCCAGGCATGAAAACTTTTATTGACAGCCTCACTCATTTTCCGAACAAAAGCAGCCGGCAATTTTTTATTTTTAGTATAATCGTATAAACTCAGCTCTACATTTCTTTTTTGATGATCGGTCAAACCTTCCCTAGAAAGTAAGGCTTGTAATAGCCCCCCAAATTTTTCGGAAGTAAACATTTCATGAGCCGTTTCGCCCAATGTGGCTATCTGCCTTCCCCGCATATCTCCACCTTTAGGCGGAAGATAAGTTTCCTGATCCCATTGTAAAACGGCTGATGCGTATTTTAAATCGGCAATTTTTTGCATCTTTGCCTTATACTCATTGTACAGAATAGTTGAGTTCATAGTTATAAATGATCCATTAATGAAGGTCCAAGATATTATAAGTTTATTAGAAAAAATAGCCCCTCCCTTTTTACAGGAAGATTATGATAATGCAGGTCTTATTACTGGAAATTTTTCTTGGAATTGTACAGGTGCAATCGTATGTCTGGATGCAACAGAAGAAGTGGTAAAAGAAGCCATTGAAAAAAATTGCAACCTTATTATTGCCCACCATCCCATTATTTTTAAAGGATTAAAAAAAATAACCGGCAAAAATTATGTTGAGCAAACTATCATTACCGCTATCAAAAATGATATAGCTATCTATGCCATACATACCAATCTTGACAATGTTATAGACGGTGTAAATGGTAAAATTGCCGACAAACTTGGATTATTAAATCGTAGAATATTAGCTCCCAAAAGGAATTTATTGCAAAAATTAGCAGTATTTGTGCCACTTGCTGCCAAAGAAAAAGTTTTAAACGAATTGTTTGCTGCAGGAGCCGGAGAAATTGGCAATTATAGCGAATGTAGTTTTGAAACAGAAGGAACCGGGAGTTTTAAAGCTGGACCAGGAACCAATGCTTTTGTAGGATCAATTGGAGAACGGCATCTTGAACCTGAGGCTAAACTTGAGGTAATATTCCCAACCTGGCTACAAAATCAGGTCATAAATGCCCTGAAAGCGGCACATCAATATGAAGAAGTGGCATATGACATATATGATCTGGTAAACAGCTACCAGCAAACAGGAGCAGGTATTGTAGGAGAATTGGAAACAGCTATTTCTGAGATTGAAATACTCGCTTTACTCCAAAACATATTCAAAATACCTTGCATAAAACATACAGCGCTTACTGGTAAACCTATAAAAAAACTGGCCATTTGTGGCGGTGCCGGTAGTTTTCTAACAGCTGCTGCTATTGCTTCCGGAGCGGATATGTACATTAGCTCTGATATAAAATACCATGAGTTTTTTGATGCGGAGGGGAGATTGGTTTTGGCTGATATAGGCCATTTCGAAAGTGAACAGTTTACAATAGAGCTCCTCTTTGATCTTTTGAGGGAAAAATTCCCTAACTTTGCCGTCCTTAAAACGGGCATTAATACCAATCCTGTGCATTATTTCACCCGCATGGCTGATTAAAGAATAATCAGTACAAGTGAGTGACACAAGAATGCTGGGAAAAGATTTTATACCTGTAAACAAAAAATAAATAAAGAAACACTATGGCTTCAGTTAAAGAATTTTCAGTAGAAGAAAAATTATCTTCCCTGGTTCGCTTACAAAAAATTGACAGCAAGCAGGATGAAATCCAAATTTTAAAAGGTGAACTTCCAATGGAAGTAAAAGACCTGGAAGATGAAATTGAAGGTTTACATGCACGCCAAACCCGTGTTGAAGAAGAAATAAACGGTATTACCGATTTTATTGAGCAAAAGAAGGCTGCGATTAAAGAAGCACAGGAGTTAATTAAAAAATACGAAAAGCAAAGCGAGAACGTAAAAAACAATCGTGAGTTTGAAGCTATCAATAAAGAAATTGAGATGCAACAACTGGAAGAAAAATTGTGCGAAAAACATATCAAAGACGCTACTGAAGAAGTTGCTGAAAAAGCAAAACAACTTGAATTTGCAAAAAAAGCAGTTGCTACCAAAGAAACTAATTTGAGTGGTAAAAAAGGTGAACTGGAGAAGATCATTAGTGAAACCGAAAAAGAAGAAAAACATTACGATAAAGAAGCTGCAGAAGCAAGAAATCATGTAGATGAGCGTTTGTTGCTGAGTTATGACCGTATTCGTAAAAACTATAGAAACGGACTTGCTGTAGTTCCGGTTGAGAGAGACAGTTGTGGTGGTTGTTTCCATGCAATTCCTCCTCAAAAACAAAGTGAAATTAAATTGCGTAAAAAATTAATGGTTTGCGAAAACTGTGGTCGTATTTTGGTTGATGCCGAATTAAATGATGCTGTTGAAGTAAAATAATTAAACCATACTTATTATAAAAAACCCATTCCGAGTTGGAATGGGTTTTTTAATGGCATAAATATTTTTATTAGTTGCTGTATTTCTTTTTCTTTTTTTCGGGATAAATCTTTTGAGCTTTTTCTAAAAGCTGTAAAAATTCATTTTGCAAATAATTATTTTTATCTGCAGACATAGCTGCTACTGTGATAATCGAATTCCAATCCGCATTATTAAGATACTTCGACTGCTTTAATTTGAGCGCAAACATGGTAACAGCTGTTGCAAATTGCAACTCCTTATTAATTTCTGTAAATGACAGATAGTTTGACGGAACTTTATATTCGATGCTGTTACTGCTGGTATCATTACATAAACTATACCTGAGTGATAATGTTGCCATATCTTCTGTAAAGGGAGTATTGATTGTTAGGGTATTTTGTTCGGTTGGAACAATTTCAAAAATAGCAAGGGTACTGTTTCCGCTTCCAATCTCTCCCCCGCTTAATTTACTAGAATCTTCCGCAATAGCTTCTTTCTTATTATCAAAGCCTATTAAACGGTATTCCTTTGTCATTGAAGGATTAAACTGTACATTCATAAAAACATCATCTGCTACAGCATAGAAGGTTTGGGTAAGTTCTTTAACCAACACTTTTTCAGCTTCCTTTATATCATCCAGATAAGCATAATTGCCATTTCCTTTTTTTGCCAGTGTTTGTAATTTTGAATCTTTAAAATTCCCCATACCCACACCGAGACAAGTGAGAAAAACTCCCGTCTGACGCATTTTAGTAATCAATTCATCCAAATCTTTTTCGGATGTTTCTCCTATATTAAAATCACCATCGGTAGCCAATATAACCCTGTTATTGGCTCCTTCCATAAAAGTACTTTCTGCCAGTTTATATGCTGTACGAATACCTGATTCGCCAGGTGTTCCTCCGGACGCAGTTAGTTCTTCAATTGATTTTATGATTGAATCCTTCTCTGACCCTGGCGTTGGTTGCAACCAAATACCCACTGAACCTCCATAAACAACAATGGAAACTTTGTCAATAGGCCGAAGATTTTTAACAAAAGACTGAAAGGCGGCTTTTAAAAGTGGTAACCTGTTTGGCATATCCATACTTCCGGAAGCATCAATTAAAAAAACAAAATTGCCTGGTGGCACTTTATCCAAATCCAGTTTTTTCGCACTGATATTAAGTACAAGCAACTGGTTTTTATAATTCCAAGGACATGCGGTAAGCTGGCTGTTGATATTAAACAAATCACCCTTTGCAGGTTCACGGTAATGGAGGTTGAAGTAATTAATTAATTCTTCAATCCTTACCGCATCAGGAGGGACTTCGCTGTTCATATTAATAAACCTACGAACGTTGCTGTAAGATGCTTTATCTACATCGAGTGAAAACCCTGTATTGGGATATTTATCTGAATTTACAAATTCATTTTCTACTAACTGAAAATAGGTTTCGTCACTAAAAATTGAACTAAATTTTGAAGACTGTGAAAAGTCTTTTGTAATTGATATTAGTTTTTGCCTATTTTTTGTGGCTTGTTCTACAGAAATTTTAAGAAGCACATTTTGCCAAACATCTGTTTTAACCCTGATGGTTTTGGATTCATAGCCATCCAATGAAAAGGTAAGTGAATCGTATGCTTTTAGTACAGTAAATCCGAAACTTCCCTGTGTACCTGTTTGATACAATGCCTTTACAGAATGCACAAATATTTTTACATTTTGGAGGTAATGATTCTTTTCATCCTTTACTGCGCCACGTAAATAATACTGACTAAATGAAGGAAAAATAAAAAAAATGGTTAAACAATATGTGGCAATTTTTTTCAAGTATTAACTATTGACGCAAACGATTTTTTTTAAACGTAAGACCACACAAAACCAAAAAATGCTGCTACCTAATCTTCTACCAACCTGTAAATCTCCCCCAAATTTCTGGCCAACCCATCATAATCCAACCCATAACCTAGCAGAAATTTGTCGGGAACACTAAAACCAAGGTAATCTATTTTAATCGGATACTGCAATGCTTCCGGTTTATGCAGCAAAGCCACAATTTTTAAAGATGCTGGATGGTGGTCATGTAACTGAGGCAGGAATTCGTTTAAGGTTTTACCGGTATCTACGATATCCTCAAGTACAATAACTTCTCTTCCTTTTAAAGAAGCATCTAAACCAATCGATGTAATAACATTACCGGTACTCTTGGTTCCTTTATAAGAAGCTAATTTTATAAAACAAATTTCAGGCTCACAATCAAGCTCTTTAAAAAGATCGGATGCAAACATAAACGACCCGTTTAAAATTGCGATAAACAAAGGTCGTTTACCTGCATAATCAGTATTCAACTCTTTCCCAAGCCTTTTTATCTGCTCATCAATTTGTGCTGCAGTTAAATAAGGAACAAATTTTTTATCTTTTACCTGTATAAGCGACATGCGTTTTATTTTGCTATGATTAATTGTTGGCCCATTTTGAGATCATTACTATTTAGTTGATTCCATTCTTTCAAATCATCAACAGATACGTTGTATTTTTTTGCGATACTATACAAACCCTCTTTGGCTTGTACTTCATGTGTTTTAATGGCAGCTTCCGGTTGTGCACTTACCTTAACTCCAGACCTTAACTTGATAATGGTGCCAGCTTTTACTTTACTTTGCTCGCTCATTTGATTATACTGTGCCAGCAACGTTAATTGTACAGCATTGTTTTGAGAAATTCCATATAAACTTTCATTTTGCAAAGCTGTATAAGTATCCCTGTTGCCTTCCTTATGTTTTTTCTCTAGATATATCCACTGATCTTCCTTTAGTAAGCCATCCTCTTTTAAATCGTTAAACTCCAATAATTTTACAAGTGGGATTTCATTTTCAGTAGCAATGGCTAGCAAAGAAGTTCCTTTAAAAACCATTACAGCTTTAAGCCTATTAAAGAATTGATTATCCCTGTTTTTCCTGCCGGAAAATATTTTCTTGAAAACATTGTTCTCCTTCGGGGTTTCAACTACTACTTCAGATGGAGGAGATTTTGTTATTACAGAACTTGTAATATTGCTAGCTACTGGATTTCCAACAATACGCTCTGCCCCATCTAAAGAATTATATTGTTGCAAATTATATTTTTCAATATTGCCGATAAGTATTTGCGGATAACGTGGATTGGTAGCATAACCGGCTCTTTTTAATCCATAAGCCCAGCCTTTGTAATCAGTTGCCGATAATTGAAAAAGAGAAGCATACCTGGGTGTGTTAAATAAGTAATCGCTGTGATCACGGTAACTTTCTTCAGCCGTGTTGTATTTACGAAAACATTCATTAGGAGCATCATCTGTATGAGTAACACTCATACCTGTCCAGGTGCTTTTACATTTAATTCCAAAATGGTTATTTGATTTTCTAACAAGATCACTGTTTCCATTTTCAGTTTCAAGAATTCCTTGTGCCAGTATGATCGAAGCCGGCACCCCCAGCCTTTTCATTTGTGCAATTGCAGCATCTTTATAGGTTGCAACATATTCCTCTACTGTCATCCGTTGGGCATATACATTACCCACCATTAAACAAACGAACAATAAAAAAATTGTTTTTACCATACTTATTAGATTTTTTTAATTAACATTAACCCATCTCTAACGGTAAGCATTACTTGCTCTACCCTATTGTCATTTTTTACATGATCATTAAAACCTTGTATTGCCAATGCATTTTTCCCTTTTACTTCTGTTTCTAGCACCTGCCCGTGAAACAATACATTATCCGCAATGATCCATCCCCCCGATTTTAATTTTGGCAAAGTTAATTCGTAATAATTAATATAATTCACTTTATCGGCATCAATAAATACAAGGTCCCATTCATCTTCTAATTCAGGAATGATCTTTAACGCATCTCCTTGATGCAATTTGATCTTATTTGCATACGCCGAAGCGTTAAAATATTGCTCCGCAATACTGGCATCTTCTTCTCTTAACTCAATAGTATGCAAAATGCCTTTTTTTTGCAGACCTTTCGCAAGAGATAACGCACTAAAGCCTGTAAAAGTGCCTATTTCCAAAATTTTTTCGGGATGAATCATCTCACTAAGAAACTCCAGCAACTTACCCTGTGTACTCCCACTGAGCATATGGGCATGAGGATGGTTTGCTGCTGTATTGTCTAGTATTTTTTGCAACAGGGTTTCCTGCAGCGTTGAATTTTGTGCTGCATATAATTCTGCTTTTTCATTTACAAGTTGCATATGTTAATTTATTGAAGCAGTCGATTTTTTTGAAATCATTAACAATCCAAGGAAAGTAATCAGGCCATTTATAAGAATCAGTTCATTCCCTACTACATAACCACTAAATATACTTTGTGAAATACTTTGAAGCCCTAATTCAATATGAAGTTTTTTCTCATACCAACCGGGACTGCTTAAAACATCCAACATAAGGGCCAGTAGTGGGGCTATAATACAAACAGCCCATATAAGTTTTTCGTTGAGCTTTTTTTGGGTTAAAATACCAAATGCAAATAATCCAAGCAATGGGCCATAAGTAATGCCTGCAAATTTTAAAATAAAATCAATGATCAACTTGTCATTAATAAATTTAAAAAAAAGCACTAGCAAAAAGAACAATACTGCAAAACTGAAGTGCACTTTTAGCCTCGTACGCTTTTTTGCCTTCTCATCCTCTTTACTCTTATTTAATCCTATGATATCTATACAAAAACAGGAGGTGAGTGATGTAATTGCTCCATCAACACTTGGAAACAAAGCAGAAATCAAAGCTATAATAAACAATACTCCAATACTTCCGCTAAAAGTATCACTTAATGCAATAGTTGGAAACAAATCATCTGGCGCTGTTGTAATGTTATTAGCACTTGCATACAAATAAAGTATACCACCTAAAAACAAAAACAGGAAGTTTACTACCATCAATACTGCAGTAAAAGTCATCATATTCTTTTGTGAATCCCGCAAGTTCTTTACACTGATATTTTTTTGCATCATCTCCTGATCTAAGCCAGTCATAGCAATAGCTATAAACATACCTCCTAAAATATGTTTCATAAAAAAGGAACCAGCTTTTACATCAGTATTAAATATCTGCGTGTATCCTTTATCAGACATGAGGGTTAATGCACCTGAAAAATCAGTTCCCAATGCTTTGATGATAACGATGGTACAAACAACCAATCCAACCAGCATTCCGGTTGTTTGCAAAGTGTCTGTATAAATTATTGTTTTAACGCCTCCTTCAAAAGTGTACAAAAGAATCATTAGAAGTATTACAAATGTGGTAAGAATAAAAGGTACACCGAGTTTGTCTAAAATGAAAATCTGCAGAATATTGATAACAAGATATAATCTTGCTGTAGCACCTACAGAACGGGATAGAATAAAAAACGATGCCCCTGCTTTATGTGCATTGATGCCGAACCGTTGTTCCAGATAAGTATAAATGCTGGTAAGATTTAATTTATAGTATAATGGCAATAATACAAAAGCGATGGCCATATAACCAAACAAATAACCAATTACAATCTGAAAATAATAGAAATTGCCCGTACCTACACCTCCCGGAACACTTACAAATGTTACTCCACTCAGCGAAGTACCAATCATACCAAAAGCTACAAGCATCCAGTTACTTTTTCTGTTGCCAATAAAAAAAGATTCATTATTTGAACCCCTGGAGGTAAACCAGGCAACACCTAATAAAACAATAAAATAGCCTATTACGAATGAGAATAACAAAGTTGGAGACATATCTAAATTTTAATGAATTATTAATTCTGGTAATAATTTTTGAAGATAAAGAAAATTGTTTTCCCTTTGCCCTTAAAATATTTATATGGCGATAAAAGCAATCGACGTTTTTTGTGGTAGCAAAGCTGGCAACAATCCATTATTTGAAGCGCATACCACCCAACTTGGCTATTTACTCGCTCAAAATAATATTACCGTTATTTATGGCGGTGGAAACAAAGGTCTTATGGCTGCAGTGGCCAATGCAACTCTTGAAAAAAATGGAAAAGTAATCGGTATAATACCAAAACTACTATCAGAGTGGGAACATCAGCATAATGGATTAACCGAACTACATATTGTTGAAAATATGCATAGCCGAAAAGAACTGCTATATGAAAAATGTGATGCTGCCATTATACTTCCCGGAGGGTATGGCACTTTAGATGAAGTGTTTGAAATCCTAACTTGGAACCAACTGAGAATTCACAATAAAAAAATATTTATTTTAAATAGTGGCGGATTTTATGACCACATGATAGCACATATTCAAATGATGTTTAGTGAAGGATTTTTATACGGCGACCCTTATGAAACTATGACCATATTGAATGAACCGCAGGAACTGCTCCAATATCTTTAGTTCCTTCTGCTGCGACCGCCACCTTGAAACAGTTCGATATTCATACCGGCTCTAAAAACGGGTATACTCCTTCCTAAATAATCTGTATAGGGAGAATTTTTATTTTTAGAAACATCCCATAATATGGAAACATAATAATACGTATTACCATCTCGCTTTCCGCTTGAATAACCACCTCCAACTAAAAAGCTGCCGGCATCCAATGACTGCTTCTCTGCAGGATAACTGTTATTACTACCCGGAATATACTTGTACTTGATAAAATTTTGTTCAAACTGTGCTTGCGCAAATAAAAAGTGAACAGGAAAGACTCTTATAAAAGCACCAGGCCCATAAACCGTTTGCCTAATTTTATCTCCCATCACAACATTATCTCTCTGCGATGTATAATTAAAATTGGTTGAAAGCGCAACATCCAAATATTTAGTGATACTGTATCCAAAATAAGGGCTTAGTCCCAGCACAGTTACACTGTTACCAAATGAAAGGGTAACATTACCACCCGTAAAAAGATTTTCTTTTCTAAAACCCCCTTTTTTCTCATCCTTATCCTGTGCCAATAAATTAAAGGATACAATAAACATTAAAAATAACAAAGTGATTTTTTTCATTTTCATAAACAGAATTAATTATTTAGAGAATTAGTCAAATATTTTTCCGCTGTTCAAAATATTGTTTGGATCGAATGTTTTTTTAATTCCCCGCATAATTTCCAATTGTGTTTTATCAAAAACAATATCCATATATTCTTTTTGAATAAGGCCAATACCATGCTCCCCGCTTATTGTACCTCCAAGTTTTTTTACAAGTGCAAACAATGCTTTTAATGCAGGTATCACTTCCGGATTATTCAAACTAAAAATACTTCCTTCTTTTTTTATGCGCACATGCAGGTTTCCGTCTCCGGCATGGCCATAACAAACTGCCTGAAAATTATATTCTTTCCCCAGTTCTTTTACTCCCTTTATTAAAGCAGGCAATTCTGCCCTTGGAACCACTGTGTCTTCTTCAATCGTATAACCAGCCAGCTTTACAGCTTCAGCAACACGCCTTCGTAGTTTCCACAATTCAGCTTTTTGCTGAGCATCATCTGCAAAAAACACTTCACCACAATCATAATTCACCAACAATTCGGCAATGGCTTCCATTTCAGCCATCAAAGTGTCCATATGGTTTCCGTCAACTTCTATAATAAGATGTGCTGCAATATCATCACTTACCGGAACGGCTGTACTGTCAACAAAGCTGCTTACAATTTTTAAAGCATCGATTTCTACCAATTCTAATGCACTTGGTGTAAAACCTGCACGAAAAATAGCACTAACTGCCTCACCTGCTTTTTCAAGATTGGTAAAAGGTACCAGCATCAACAGATCAAATTTTGGATGTGGCAATAATTTCAAAACAATTTTAGTAACCAGGCCTAAAGTCCCCTCACTTCCCACCATCAGTTGTGTAAGATTGTAACCGGTAGAATTCTTAAGCACATTAGCACCTGTCCAGATAATCTCTCCAGTAGGCAAAACCACCTGCAGATTCAACACATAATCTTTTACCACGCCATATTTTACCGCCTTTGGACCTCCACTGTTTTCTGCAATATTCCCTCCAATAAAACAACTACCCCTACTGCTTGGATCGGGAGGATAAAATAATCCCTTTTCTTTTACAGCATTTTGTAAAACTTCGGTGATAACACCTGGCTCCGTTGTTACCTGTAAATTTCTTTCATCAATATCATAGGAATTCATCCGCTCAAAAGATACCAATACTCCGCCCAAATGAGGCAATGCGCCACCACTTAATCCTGTTCCTGCACCCCTTGGTGTAACAGGGATTTTTTGCATATTACAGATCTTCATCACTTCACTTAGTTCTTCAGCGGTACGCGGCTTTACAACGATATCTGGTAAAAAATGGAGATTTTCAGTCTCGTCATGTGCATAGTTATTTAAACTCTCTTCATCTGTAAAAACATAGGCTTCGCCAAGAATTTGCCTGAATGCTTCTAATTGTTCCTTAAAATGTTGTTTGATATCGGTAGTTGCCATTTGTTGAATTTTGGCAAAAATCGGAAAAAATAATTTTCTTTAAGCCGTTTATGAAAACTTTGTAAAATTAAAACTGTGGACACATGGATTGACGGCCTGCGGTACGGGAGTAAAACCCTTTTTTTACTAATGAAAATTCACTGGCTCCACGATAATTATTAAAATCTTTTAGCCCAGACATTGTTGCATCATAACTAAATGTAAAACGCAATGAATTAAGTTCAAAACCAAGCATTGGGATGGCTGCATCTTTATGACGGTAATACAAACCTGCTATCAATTGCTTTTCTCCTGCCTCCGATAAATTATAATTCGCAATCATACCTCCGGCAATTTCTGTAGCTTTTGATTGCATTGAAAAATAAACATTAGGGCTGATTATTACTTTATCATTTACTTTTAATATGGCATTTACAAATGCAATATGCCTCATTGGAATGATGCCGTTTACAGATTCATCTTCATAAAATGTTTCCTTGGGTTTGTTTACATGATGAATAGAGTAACCTGCATTGATATAAACATTTTCTTGCGGAAAATAGGCATAGTTCATCCCAACCTGCATATCAAAATAACTTACGTTGTTATTTATAGGAATACCTGTCGTTGGTCTTGTTGCGTCAAAAAATTTTCCATCAAACTGATCTGGGAATTTTAGTCCTGTTGGATCAATTCTTTTATTGGCCCATCCAAGATTAAACCCCGCACTAAGAAGGCTGCTGTTCCCAAGCATTTGATGATAGGCTATAGAACCATATATTTTTGTAGACCTTAAACTTCCGCTTCCTGCCACATCACTTAATAGAACTGCCCCTGCCCCCAGCCATCCATTCTCAAGCCTATCTCTGAATAATTGTGCATCACCAGATATACTCATAGTTTTATAGGGAACGGTCATAATACTGCTCCATTGATTGCGATAATGTGCTATCATCCTATAATCTGCATCCGGAATAAATCCTGTATTTGCTGGATTGGTGGTAAGTGGCGAATTAAAAAATTGTGAGAAATGTAAATCCTGCGCATACGATGATACCGCAGGCAGGCAAATTACAACCCATAATATTTTTATTAATTGTTTCATCACAACCTCTTTTTTTATCTAAGCAGAGTGATATCTCCTGTTTTTCTCAATTTTTTTCCATCACTAAACTCTACGTCCAGTGTATATGTATAAACATCCATAGCCTGCAACTTGCCCTTGAATTTACCATCCCAGCCAAGGCTTTTATTGACAGATTCAAAAACCAACTGTCCCCATCTGTTGTATATTTTCCAACTCATTTTAGTTATACCAAAGCCTTCTACCCTTATAACTGAATTTAAACCTTCCTGTGCCGGAGTAAATGCATTGGGAATATCTAAAAGCGGGATTACGATCACATTAACATCCAGATTAAAGGTATCAGTACAACCGGATGCATTAAATGCAACCAATGCTGCATTATAAGTAGCTGTAACATTGTATTGATGGGTTGGATTCGTTTCTGTTGAAATTATTCCATCTCCAAAATTCCACTCATAGCTTGTTGCACCTGTTGATAAATTTGTAAACCGAACGGGTGTATTTTCCTGAGGCGGATTAGGTGCCCAGCTAAACATCGCTGTAGGATTAGCAACAACTGTAATTGTAAAAAATGCAGAAGTATCTATTTTATTACAAGTATTGGTATCTGAAGCAATCAACCTTACATTATAAGTTCCAGGAATAGAATATAAATGTGTTGGACTAATGATAGTAGAAGTATTTCCATCTCCAAACTGCCATAAAAAGTCAGTTCCAGCAAGAGAAGTATTTTCAAAAATAGCCGTATAAGGCACACAGCCAAAGGCAGGTGTTTTAAACTGTGCTTTTACTAAAGGATTCAATCGGATTTCTTTTACAATAGAATCCGGAGAATTACAAAATGTAGTATCGTATATATAAAGTTTTACGAAATAGGAGCCCGGGCCGGCATAAGTGTGTAATCTTGGCGGACTAAATCCTACGGTATCTTTAGGCGAACCATCCCCGTAATCCCAAACAAAACTTTTAGGGCCAAAACTGCCCAAGGTTGCTGTGGACGTATTCGTGTATTGCATTGTCAAACTTGCACAGGGGGCAATTTTTGCAAAACTAAAATTAGGTGTTGCTAAATTATCTCCTACTTTAATAATTACAAATGCGGTATCCCTTATATTACAAGTGGTACTATCTTCAGCTATAAGCATTACCCTGAAATTTCCAATAACATTATAAGTATGTGAAGTAACTCCGGCAGTTGTAATTACAACTGGAGAGCCATCACCAAAATCCCAATAATATTTTTTTCCCTTAAGCAAGGTATCTGCAAAATCTACCTTAAGCGGTACGCAACCACTGGTATCATTTTTTACCGAATTAATAGAAGCCTGAACGCCTGCACCAACTCCAGCAAAATTCATTTCAATTTTTATACATGCTTGGTTACAATTGGTACTACCATTTGATGTGGACCATGAGCCTGGTGTAGTTGGGAAAACAGCCCCTCCAGAACAATTAGCACAAACAGCCTGATAGATAACCCCATTATCATCAAAGCGACTGGTACCTCCATCCACATGATCTCCCAAAGCTCCATTCTGCCCAAAATGAGAACCAAACAATTGGCTGTTGGCATTTTTTTCTAAAACAAAAAAGTAAAAATCTTTCCCATCTGCAGCAGGAATTCCCGTTAGTGGATTTACTTCGGTTAAACCGCTTGTATTACCCGAAGTATACTGTTGCTGAACATTTATGCCTCCGCCCCAACCGGATACATATACATTTTCACACCTGTCTACCATGAATGCTATGGGTGAAATATTGGGCACTGTAGAATTGGTTCCAAATACAGTGGAATAAACATATCCCGAAAGATCGGGTTTTAATTTGCTGATAAACTGTTTGGCAGTATTGCCACCATAGACATCTTTAAAATTTGCATTAAAGACTGTCCAATTACCAGTAGTTGTTCCCATGATATAAGGAAAGCCCGAGCGATCGAATTTGAGTCCATAAATAAGATCAATACCTGTTGTACCCTGATAAGTAGTTCTAACAATTGCACTACCGTCATTTGTTAACTGGGTAATAAATCCATCAGAAATTCCGGTCGCAAAAGTTGGCTGTAAAACACCTGTCTTATTTCCAGGTAAATCATTACTGGCAGTTGCTCCGGCCACAAACAAATCTCCTGTTAACGGATTAATATTAGTAACAAAACAAGCGTCATCTGCAACACCCCCAAAATAAGTACTGAATAACCTTGTGGTTAGTGATGCATTAAATTTAAGAATCACTCCATCCTGTGCCCCTCCATTGTTATTTTGCACTGCATTTAATGTAGGAAAGTTGGTTGACTGAGTGCAGGAAACCAGGTATACATTATTAGCAGCGTCAAGAATTACTTCACTCCTAGCATCATCCCCATAATTTCTTCTAAGGCTTATTGCCGAAGGCGAAGAAGTTGGATATTTTGGTTTAATATTTACACCATCGTCAGAAGTTCCACCAATTTTTACAGAGCCGGTAAGGATTGTACCTGTTGAATTTAATTTTGAAATGATGATATCGTATCCTCCGCCACCACCAATAGGAGCTGCAAATGAACGCAAGGGGTAATTCGCCGAATTACTTCTGCCTGCTATAATTAAATTGCCTGCTGCATCAGTAATCATACTATGAGGTTGCTCATTTCCTGAGCCTCCAAGATAAGTGGCGTATAATCGATTACTTCCGTTGGGACTGAATTTAAAAATAGCAATATCATAACCACCAAAACCGCCTTCATCGGTACCTCCTCCAAAAACTGTCTGATATGCTCCGGGTGAAACCCTGTATCCGGTTCCAAATGCAATACCTCCTGCAAAAAAACTTCCATCCGGCCCTGGTGTTGCAGTATAACCCCAGTTATCGATTGCACTTCCTGTGAAAGTAGAAAAAATAATAGAAGGGTCAATGATCAAAGTAGACCTTGTATCATATGCCCCTATTTTGAAAGTAACTACATTATTTTTTACAACATATTTGCAGTCCACCTCCTGCCTTTTGCCAGTTTCGGTCTGATAAGAATAAGGGTATAGCTCCTTTACATCACCAACTGAAGTAGAAATGATCAGTTCCTTATCTTTTATAAAAACATCCTTTGGCCCATCATATTGCAGGGCAATAAATGCAGGGTTACCACCGGGTTTAACAATAAAATCATATTTTAATTTGCCGGCATCACTGTAATAACGAATATCAATATTGGGATAAATATTACGATAAGTTATAGCTGTATATACAGCGCAATCACTTGCCCATTTAGAAGGCTCATTTCCTATAAAATAATTATTATGGGTAGGTAATTTTTTATCTGGAACTAGCTGAGTACTAGAAGAAGCTCCCAGAAATTTTACCTTGTATGCAAAAGAATGAATCACAGGAGCAGCTTGGTCTGTAGATGGTTTATCTGTAACAGTTGATCCGCTTTGTGCACCATGTCCATGAACGGAAGCTGACAAACGCTGAATATCTTCAGGATTGTGCATCACTACTGTGAACCCCTTGTTTTCAAGAAAAAAAGCCCCGGTCTTAAAATCACCTTTAAAATCTACATTGGAATGCCATTGTCCTTTGTTTTCAACAAATTCCATTTGCGCACTTGTTACAAATGGCAAAATCACTGCTATAAAGCATGTAAGTAGGTAAGAAGATATTATGATAAATTTTCTCAAGTACTTTTATTTACAATTTAGTTATTATAAACGTAATTATCAGTGAGTTTGTTTGCATTTGATAATCTTTAAAAAGGATTTAACTTTTAAAGTCCATCTATGCAATTTTACCCCAACCCGTTTTCTGTTTTTGCCCTTGCATAAAATCTTTAATCAGCAAATTTTCGGCCATACTTAAATCCGGGTCAACTTCCAATATTTTTTCAACTTCCTCCCTAGCAACTTCAAGCATGGCTTTATCTAAGACTATACTTGCCAGCCTAAAGTTTAACGCACCACTTTGCCTGGTTCCCTCTATTTCACCCGGGCCCCTTATTTCAAGATCTTTTTCTGCTATTTTAAACCCATCATTGGTAGCTACCATTATTTTTAGCCGCTCTCTTGCATCTCGTGATAACTTATTTCCGGTAAGTAAAACACAATAACTTTTATCGGCACCACGGCCTACTCTTCCTCTTAGCTGATGCAATTGCGAAAGCCCGAATTTTTCCGCACTTTCTATAACCATCACAGAAGCATTGGGCACATTTACGCCCACTTCAATTACGGTAGTACTCACCATAATCTGAGTATCTCCGCTTACAAACCTTTGCATATTGGCTTCCTTAACCTTTGCATCTAGTTTGCCATGCACCATACTTATCCAGTATTTGGGTTCTGGAAAAAATGATTTCACTTCTTCATATCCCTTCATTAGATTTTCATAATCCATCTTGCTGCTTTCTTCAATAAGCGGATAAATGATATAAGCCTGGCGGCCGGCCTTTATTTCTTCTTTAATAAAATCCATTACTGAGGGCCTTGCAGATTCATTACGATGAATAGTTGAAATAGGTTTCCTTCCGGGTGGCAATTCATCCATAATACTATAATCCAGATCTCCATATGCAGTTAAAGCCAATGTTCGGGGAATTGGTGTTGCCGTCATTACCAATACATGCGGAGGCAGGGTATTTTTTTTCCAAAGTTGTGCCCTTTGTGCCACACCAAATTTATGTTGCTCATCCACAACTGCAAAACCAAGGTTTGCAAACTGAACTTTATCTTCTATTACTGCATGAGTACCCAATAATATGTTTACAGAACCATCGGCACAGCCCTGCATAATAACCTTTCGCTGTTTTGCAGATGTTGAACCCGTTAATAACTGAATATTTACCGGCAAATCTTTTACATATTCCGTAAGACTGTTGTAATGCTGTTGTGCCAGAATTTCTGTTGGCGCCATGAGGGTACTCTGAAAATTATTATCGGCAGCAATGAGCATACTAAGCAATGCCACCATGGTTTTACCGCTGCCCACATCACCCTGCAAGAGCCTGTTCATTTGTTTACCGCTACCCGTATCTTTTCTGATTTCTTTTAATACCCTTTTCTGTGCGTTGGTTAATTCAAAAGGCAAATGATGTTTATAAAAATCATTGAACAGGTTTCCTACTTTATCAAACACCCATCCTTTACTAAACCGGTGTCTTTGCATCTTTATTAAATTGATGCGCATTTGGGCAAAAAACAATTCTTCAAATTTTAGCCTCCGCAACGCATGGTCATAATGGTTTTGGGATGCAGGAAAATGTATTTGTTTATATGCATCATACCGCGACATCAATTTATAAGTTGTACAAATATGCTCAGGTAGATTTTCGGGCAAATCTTTTGGAAAGATCTTTTGCAACATTTCGAATGTAAACTTTGCCAGCATGGCGCCATTGAGCCCTCTTGCTTTTAATTTTTCAGTAGAGGGGTAAATAGGCTCAAGAAATGCTTTACCAGTAGCTTTTTGTGCAGTATATGCTTCAAAATCGGGGTGAGAAATTTGTGGGGTCCCCATAAAAAACCCAAGTTTTCCAAAAACTAGGTAATGATGGCCGGGCATTAATGATTTTTGCACCCAATTGATTCCCTGAAACCAAACAAGTTCCAAAATACCCGTCGTATCCTTTAATTTACCTACCAATCGCTGCCCCCGACCTTGGCCTATAAGATCAAGACTAACCAGTGTACCTGCAACATATGCAAATTCATCCTCTTGATTAAGAGAACCAATTTTATCTACATTGGTCTTATCTATATGCCTTAATGGATAATGCTCCAGCAGATCTTTAAAAGTATGGATACTCAGTTCTTTGCGGAGCATTTCGCCCCGCTGTGCAGATATGCCGGTAAGATATTCTACCGGACTTGATAATATGTTGGTTGTTGTGCTGATTATTATTTTTTACAAATATATTTCAGCCTCCGCTAATTGAAAGATTATTTATGCCTGCTACTTCCTTTGTTATAAAAGCTTCTTCTATTGGGCGATCGAATGCCTCCTGACGATGAAGGACTATAGGCAGGCTGTTCGCCAATACTTTCGGGTACAGTCATTTTTTGCACTTCTTTACCAATCAACTGCTCAATAGAATAAAACTTGCGCTGCTCTTTTACGCTCACCAATGTATAAGCACTTCCCTCCGCCTCTGCACGTGCTGTACGGCCAATGCGGTGAACATAATCTTCTCCGTCATGCGGCACATCAAAATTGATAACAAGGTCAATATTGTCGATATCAATTCCACGGCTTAGAATATCAGTAGCAACAAGTACGGGTAAACGCCCACTTTTATATTGCATTAAAATATCTTCCCTACTGCCCTGTTCTAAGTCGCTATGAATTTCGCCGGCATTAATGCCATTGCGTTTCAGATCCCTGGTAAGTTGTTTTACATTTAATTTACTGCTACAAAAAACCAATACAGTTTTAAATTTCTTTTCTTTGAGCAAATGAACAATTAAAGGAATTTTCTGCGGCTCATAAACCAGATAAGCCTGCTGAACTATTTTTTCGGGTGGCTTACTGATAGCAATATTGATCTCATCTGGCTCATGCAATATTTTTTTTGCCAATGACCTTATCTTAGGTGGCATCGTTGCAGAAAACAAAAGGTTCTGGCGTTTTTTAGGCAAATGATCAATGATAAACATGATATCATCATAAAAACCCATATCCAGCATTCTGTCGGCTTCATCTAATACCAAATACTGAAGATGATCTAATTTTACATACCCCATTTTTATATGGCTCATCATCTTCCCCGGTGTACATACAACGAAATCGGCACCCATACTCAGTGCTTTTTTCTCCTGTACAAATGCATTACCATCACCCCCGCCATATACAGCTATCGAACTTACAGAAGTGAAATAAGACAACCCTTCCAGATGCTGAGCAATTTGGATGGCCAACTCCCGGGTTGGTACAATTACCAAAGAAGTAATAGCATTGGGATTGTTCTTTCCGGTTAATATCTTATGAATTAGGGGGAGCAAAAACGCTGCGGTTTTTCCTGTTCCTGTTTGTGCTGAAGCGATGATATCCCTCCCTTGTAAAATCAGTGGAATTACCTGCTGCTGCACCGGAGTGGCTTCTTCATAATTGGATGCTTCGATGCCTTCCATCAAACGCTCGTCAAAATCAAATTCAGTAAACTTCAAAGTATTACAGTGTTTTTATTTCAATAAAGATAGCCCCATTAGACCAATTATAGCTAATTACAGGAATTATGGCTACGAAATAAAGGTTTTGCCTCTTTTATTCTGCCTACAAAAATTTCGTCCAATACGTGTAATCTGCCTTAACTATCTTTGCTGCCGGTAAAACCCCAGGAATTATGATTAAAACAGGCGAATACAATACATTAAAAGTGCTGAGGCAGGTAGATTTTGGTGTTTATCTGGATGATGGTGCAGAGGGTATTTTATTGCCAAAAAGATTTGTTCCTGCCAATGTAAAACCCGGCGATGAATTAAAAGTATTTGTTTACCACGACAGCGATGATCGCTTAATTGCCACTACTCAAAAGCCACTAGGCATTTTGGGAGATATCGTAAAACTAAGGGCAGTAAGTGTGACTCCACAAGGTGCATTTATGGATTGGGGACTGATGAAAGATTTATTTGTGGCAAAATCACAACAACTCACTGGCATGTTACCCAATGGCGAATACCTTGTAAAAATTTACAGAGATGAGCAAACAAATCGTATTGCTGCAACTGAAAGATTTGACAACACATTAAGCAATGATTTATTGAATGTAAAATTATTGGATCTTGTAAACCTCATCGTTTACCGCCGAACCGATATTGGGTATGTCGTTATTATCAACAATGAACATACAGGCGTATTACACCACAATGAAATTTACCGTAGCATTGGCGTGGGCGATAAGTTTGAAGGCTTTATTAAAAAGATTTACTCCGATAATAAAATAGATGTTGCCGCAGGAAAACCCGGATACCAAAGGGTGGAAGATGAAGCAGGAAAAATATTGAGGCTACTTGCTGAAAATGATGGCTACCTCCCTTATTATGACAAATCTGATCCTGAAGAAATTTATGAATTTTTTGGTATGAGTAAAAAGACTTTCAAAATGACAGTGGGCAATTTATTCAAACAAAAGAAAATCAGTTTAGAAAAAACAGGCATCAAATTAATTTAAAAGCAGCTGGACTTAACGCTGCTGAATCTTATAGATTTCACCCACCTAATTAAGCATACTTTACTTTATGTAAGGGTTTTAAACTATTCTTCCCTACTCTTTTAAATTTACAAAAAAACTAAATTTCATCAGACTAATTACTGTAATTACTGATTTGCAGATTCCTGTTTTTTCTAAATGACTAAGGTCATCGAAGCCGTTAATAATCATCATTCCTTTTGCTTTACAAGTAGAATAGCTTTGGGTTATTAAACCAACTACTCCTGGTTAAATCCGTCGCTTCTCTTATTCCCATAAAAGTTAACCTCCCAATACTAACAAAGACTCATGTCTTTTTAAATAATGGTTATGATTGATTGAAAATATTTTTTAATTATAAATAAAAAATCATGAAACGTCTGCTACCAGCCTTATTATCCTGCTTATCAATATTTTTTTTCATTACCAGTTTTACCTATTCAAACACCAAAACATTTAATACAAAAAAAAATCACTCCTTCACTAAAACCTCTAGTCTTTCTGATAGCTTAACCTATAAAATTATTGATGCAGCTGATCATACTTATGGATACGATATTTATAAGTACAATCAAAAACTGATTCACCAGCCATCTATACCATGTATAAAAGGGAATAAAGGATTTGCAAAAAAAGAAGATGCAAAAAAAATTGCGTTATTGGTTATTGAAAAAATAAGAAAAGGGGAAATGCCGCCTACGCTTACAATAGAAGAGATGAATAAGAAGGGTGTACTAAAATAATTTCTCCGGAAAAAATAAACAGCATTCAATACCTGTGTTGAAAAATCTAAAAAAATCACTTACACCTGACGGCCACATTTATTTTTAATTATTAAAATTTATTTTATGAAAAGTAAAATACTACTTCTCATAGTGTCATTTATGATAAGTATAAATTGTATGGTTGCCCAGGATAGCTGGACACAGAAAGCAAATTTTATTGGCAACAGACAAGGAACAATACATTTCAGTATTGGCAACAAGGGATACATTGGCACCGGTACAGACGATGTAGCTTATAAAAATGATTTTTGGGAATATGACCCTGTAACTGACTTATGGACACAAAAAGCAGATTATGGAGGTGGTATTAGAGCTTATGCCACAAGTTTTACTATTGGCAATATGGGCTATGCAGGCACAGGTGCAGCAGGCAGCTACATCTGGAGAAAAGATATGTGGGAATACAATCCTGCCAGCAACAGCTGGAGACGGGTTGCAGATTTTGGAACAGGCTTACCTGATGCACTTGGTGGAGGATTTCGTTACACAGCAGTTAGTTTCGGTATTGGCAACAAAGGTTATATGGGTACAGGAAATTACCGTATCAGTCCAGCCTATCTCGCCACTTATTTAAATGATTTCTGGGAATTTGACCCATTGGTTGGTGACTCAGGTACATGGACAAGAATGGCTGATGTACCTGAACAGGGCAGGTGCAATGCCTTTGGTTTAAGTATTGGTAACAAAGGATATATTGGAAACGGTATTTATTATTATGATACCATACAAGAAGATATCTGGGAATATGACCCTACAACAAATATCTGGACAAGAAAGGTTAACCTTCCTGGCCCAGGTCGTGTAAGTGCTGCAACTTTCAGTATTGCCAATAAAGGATATGTTGCAGGAGGAGCAGGATATGGTGGTTTTTACAATGACCTATGGGAGTACACTCCCTCTTCTAATAGCTGGATTCAAAAAGCAAATCTCCCTGGTTCTGTGAGATATCTGGAAGCAGGATTCAATATTGCCAATAAAGGTTATATAGGTTTGGGAGGAAATAGCACAGGCTCATTAAATGATTTTTGGGAATACAGCCCTGATGGTATCCCCAATCCTGTTATAAAATTTGACCCAATCTCAGTAACAACTTATGCCGGCAATGGTGAAGCAGGTTTTACTGATGGCAGTGCTTTAACATCAAAATTCAATAGCCCAACAGGGGTTATTTCCGATGCTAATGGCAACGTATATATTGCAGATCAAGCAAATAACCGTATTCGGAAAATTACAGCTTCAGGACTGGTAAGCACAATAGCAGGAAATGGAACAGCTGGTTTTGCAGACGGAATGGGTATGGATGCACAGTTTAACGGGCCAAGAGGATTGACTTTAGACCTTTCAGGTAATATCCTTGTTGCAGATGAAAATAATCATCGGATTCGAAAAATCACTCCGGCTGGTATGGTTTCTACATTAGCAGGAAATGGTACAGGAGGATTTGCTGATGGTGAAGGTTCTGCAGCACAATTTAATTTTCCGCAGGGTGTAACTACAGATACTGAAGGCAATGTATATGTAGCAGATAAGTATAACCAGAGAATCCGTAAAATAACCCCAACAGGTTTTGTAAGTACTATTGCAGGAAATGGAAGCGAATTCCCATTGGATGGTTATGGAACGGATGCGCAGTTTCTTACACCAAACGGCCTCGCATTTGATGGGCTGGGTAATTTATTTATAACACAATTTTACAGCAACCTTCGTAAAATGAATACACTTGGGTATGTATCTACCATTAGTACCAACCCTACCACTTATAATACTTTTCACCAGGGAGTTGTTGTTGACTCACAGGGTTATGTGTACATATCCATTGAGAACAATATGACCCAAAATATGATCTATAGAATTTCACCTGCCGGAACGGGTGGTATTGTTGCTGGCACATTTAGAGGATACCAGGATGGTATTGGTACAGCAGCAAAATTTGAAGGGCTGGCTGGTTTATGCATTGACAATTCAGGAAATTTATATATAACAGATCCTGGCAATAACCGGATTCGCAAAATGAGTACTCCAACCCTTGATTTTTCTACCATAGCTGGCACGGCTTCTGCTGCCAGGCTATTTAGTATTAGTGGCACTTACCTTTATTCAAATCTTACAATCACTGCGCCTGATGGTTATGAAATATCGCAAAACATCAACAATGGTTATGTTTCAACAATCAATCTTTCTCCAACTTTAGGAGAAATAAACCTTTCAACAATTTACATTCGTTTAAAAGCCGACAACCTTGTTGGTACATACAACAGTAACATCACAATCAGCAGTTCAGGAGCCACCACAAAATACCTTGCTGTTACAGGAAAAGTAATAGTGCCTGTTGTAAAATTTGATCCAATATTTGTAAGTACTGCTGCCGGAAATGGTGAAGCAGGTTTTGCAGATGGCATTAGTACCACAGCAAAATTTAATAACCCTACCGGTGTAGCTACAGATGTTTCGGGCAATATTTTTGTAGCGGATCGTTTAAATCACCGTATCAGAAAAATTACCCCTGCCGGTATGGTAACTACATTTGCCGGCAGCGGTGTGGCAGGGCTTTTAGATGGTATGGGAACAGCAGCACAATTTGCCTCCCCTAATTCTTTGACTATGGATGCTGCAGGAAACCTTTATGTATGCGATGGAAGCAATGGACGCATCAGAAAAATTACACCTTCAGGTTTGGTAAGCACTATTAACGGTATCAACGGAACGGCACAATTCAGTGCGCCAAGCGGTGTAGCTATCGACGCATCCGGCAATATTTATGTAGCAGAAATATACAACCACAGAATTCAGAAAATTGCCGCAGATGGAACAGTCAGCATATTTGCGGGAAGCGGTGTAATAGGTGATGATGACGGTATTGGAACGGCAGCCCAATTCTGGAATCCCAATAACCTGACAGTTGATATTTATGGCAATTTATATGTAACCGAATTATATGGAGGCCCACGCAAAATCACAGCATCTGGCGTAGTCACTAGTATCCGACCTTCAGACCTATATGGCTTCCATTATGGCATTGCTTTAGACGCCGCTGCCAATGTATTTGTTTCACTCATTTTTGGTGGAGACGATAGCCATATTTATAAAATAACAACAGGGGGAGCTTCTGGTTTTGTAGCTGGTGGTACCAAAGGTTACCAGGACGGATTGGCTGCCGATGCAAAATTTAATGGTGCCTATGGTTTAACTTTTGATGTGCCAGGTAATTTATATGTAGCAGATGCAGATAATAACCGCATACGAAAAATCACTCCACCTGTTCTTAACTTTAGCACCCATGCGGGCACTGCTTCTGCTTCGCAATTTTTCAGCATCAGCGGAACAAATCTTACAGGCAACATCAGCCTAACAGCTCCTGCCAGTTATGAAATTTCAAGGACTGAAAGTAGCGGGTATTCATCAACGTTGGGAGTATCTCCTACTTTGGGAGAAATAAATTCAGTAATTATTTATATCCGGTTAAAAGCCAATATTGGTGCCGGTAATTATAATAGCAATATCAACCTTGCTGCCACCGGAGCAATCAGTCAGGTATTGCCGGTTACGGGAATTGTGATTGATACCATTCCTCCTGTCGTTCAATGTCCTCCGGCTCAGCTGTTTTGTTTTAATGCTTCTAATAATTATGCTGTTCCGGTAATTACCGCAACAGATATTTCAGGAATAAAAAATATCAGGTATGCTATAACCGGAGCCACCAGCAGAAATGGAACAGGCCCCAATGCAAGCGGATTATTTAACCCCGGCAGAAACACAATCTTGTGGACAGTAACAGACAATGCAGGAAACATTAAAACCTGTACTACCATTGTAAGGATTGATTTCCCATTAAGCGTAAGTATCCCTAATGTCTACCCATTATTAATATGGGGGAAAGTAAATACCATTTATAAAGGCTTTGGCCCAACCTGCGCTATTTTATTTGCGTCTCCATCAGGAGGTACACAATATCCATACAGCAGGTACAGATACCAATGGTCTACCGGAGCAACCACGCAGGTTATTAATGTTTGTCCCGGCACTGTAGGATTAAATATGTTTACCGTTACTATAACCGATTCTTTAGGTTGTAAAGCAACGGCATCAATAGGAATAAATGTAGTAGATGTAAGGTGCGGGCCAAATAATAATGAAGTGTTGGTTTGCTGGTTTGGCAGGTATCAAAACTGTTACACACAGGGACAGGCAATTACAGCATTGTTGCTGGGCGCAAAATTGGGTTCATGTAGTGCAAACCTTACTGCATCTGCTAATAAATCCATTGGAGATTTGGAAGATGTCATTGTTTCGAACGATAAAGAAATTGAATTGTATCCCAATCCCAACAATGGTTCCTTTACGTTACGGTTACACAATCCGGATGTGTCAGAAATTAGAATCTCAGATCAAAGTGGAAGAATCGTTTACAGGGAATTGGTAAAAGGCATCAACAAGTCGAAAACAATATTTGTAAACCCAGGAATGCTGGCAAGGGGAATATACCTGGTACAGGCAATTAATAAAAATGGAATAAGTACCTGCAAAATGATTGTTCAATAATTTAAAAGTAAAATATTACAGGCTTCGTTTTGGAATAAACTAAACGAAGCCTGTATATCCTCCACAATTCTATAAATTTCCTTGCTTCTTAATACTCCATAAGATTTATAATTCTGCTGAATTAAAGGCAATCCAATAACTAAAAAGAAAGATTTATTTCTCTACGCTGACAACCACATTTATTTATTGATCATCATTAAATATCATTTTATGAAAAAGAAATTTATCAGCTTTTTTGTAGTGCTCATATTAATTGCAACAGGTTTGTGTGCACAGGATAGCTGGACAAGAAAAGCAGATTTCGGTGGTAGTTATAGATACTACGCTGCAGGTTTTAATATAGGAAATATGGGGTATATGGGAACCGGAATTGTATCGGGAATTCATCAACAAGATTTTTGGGAATTCAATCCTGCTACAAATGTTTGGACTCAAAAAGCAAACTTTGGTGGAGCTGCAAGGTTTTCTGCAAATGGATTCAGTATTGGTAACAAAGGTTACATTGGCATGGGTATTGGTTATTCCGATTTCTGGGAGTATGACCCTATACAAAATCTATGGAAATATTCTACAAACTTTCCTGGCGGTACAAGAAACTATTCCATTGCATTTAATATAGGAACAAATGCGTATGTAGGTATGGGTATTGGTTATACCGATTTCTGGGAGTTTAACCCTGGAACTAACAACTGGTTGCAGAAAGCACCTTTTGCTGGGGGACCAAGAAGTTACAACACTGGTTTTAGTATTGGCAACAAAGGTTATGTTGGTTTAGGAAGTGGCTATAAAGATTTCTGGGAATTTGATCCCGCCAATAACCAATGGACACGAAAAGAAGATTTTGCAGGTAATGCAAGGTATGGCGCTACTGGATTTAGCATTGCTAATAAAGGATTTTTGGGTAAAGGCCGAGCTAATAATATTGGAGATTTTAATGATTTTTTCTCCTATAACCCATTAAATGACACTTGGTCTGGTATTGCATCTTACCCTGGTTCCACCACTTATTTTGCTACAGGATTCAGTATTGGAAACAAAGGCTATATTGGAGCAGCTGGCACTCCCGATTTTTGGGAATATTCTCCAGAACCAATATGCGATACCTGGGCACAATTGCCCGATTTCCCGGGCGTAAAACGTGCAGGGGCTTCCGCTTTCACCATTGGCAACAAAGGGTACATGGCAGTTGGATCAGGACCAACAGGTTTGCTCAATGATACATGGGAATTTGATCCCGCTGTAAAATATTGGACTCAGAAAGCCGACTTCCCGGGTACGCCAAGACATGCTGCTATTTCATTTACTATTGGTTCAAAAGGGTATGTAGGCACAGGTATCAACATGTACACTGCTTACAGCGATTTTTATGAGTTTAATCCAACACAAAATGCCTGGACACAAAAGGCCGATTACCCGGGCGGAGCCCGATATATTGCTATGGCATTCAGCATTGGCAATAAAGGATATGCCGGTTGCGGTAAAGATCAGGGGCTAACTTATGGCACATCAGATTTTTATGAATACGACCCTTCAACCAATATGTGGACCAGAAAAGCTGATGTAGGCACCGTGCGGCGTAGCACTGGCGTTGGTTTCAGCATTGGCAACAGGGGATATATTGGTTTGGGTGCAGAAGATTATGATATCCGCAAAAAAGATATGTGGGAGTTTAATCCTGCCGGTGGCCAATATGGAGAAGGTTCCTGGACCCAAAAAAATGATTTTGCAGGTCAGGAAAGACACGCTGCTGTTGCATTCACCATTGGCAACAGAGCATACATTGGTTCTGGGTACTATTACTCCAATTTAAATGATATGTATGCATATGATCCGGTAACCGATACCTATGAGCCAATAAATACATTCAATACACTTGGACGTGGCCAGGCTGTTGCATTCAGTATTGGAAACAAGGGGTATTTAGGGTCTGGTGCTGATCAGGTCGATTACATGAATTCATTTTGGGAATACAATGCTTGCTATGTGCCTGTGAAGCCAACCCTCAGTTGTGTTGAAGATCGAATAGTTTTTTCTACTGCTGAATCTTGCAGTCAAATTGTTAACGATCTCGATCCAATCATACTTCCTGACGGTGCCGCTGTCATAGTCAATTATTCTATTAGTAGAAATGGCGAAATTGTAAGTAGTGGAATAGGTAGTGTAAGTGGACTAACTTTCTTACAGGGAGTTAACTCAGTTACTTATTCTTTGCCTGATTACCCTGGTCAAAACTGCAGTTTTACAGTAAACGTTGTCGATACTATACCACCTGTTTTAGTAAGTCCACCTACTCAAACAATTTGCTATAACACATCTAATAATTATACAATTCCAACACTCACCGTTACAGACAACTGTAGTATTACAAGCATCACATATATCATTACAGGTGCCACAACAAGAAGCGGAGTGGGAGTGAATGCAAGCGGACTATTTAACCCTGGCAGAAACACAATCTTGTGGACAGTAACAGACAATGCAGGAAATAGTAGTACCTGTACTACTAATGTCAGAGTTGATTTCCCTTTAGCTGTTAGTATCCCTAATGTTTATCCATTACCAATATGGGGAAAAGTAAATACCATTTATAAAGGCTTTGGGCCAACCTGCGCTATTTTATATGCATCTCCTTCAGGTGGTACACAATACCCATACAGCAGGTACAAATACCAATGGTCTACCGGAGCAATCACGCAGTTTATTAATGTTTGTCCAGGTACAGTTGGATTAAATATATATACCGTAACAATTACTGACTCTTTGGGCTGTAAAGCAACGGCATCTATTGGGATAAATGTAGTAGATGTTAGGTGCGGACCAAATAATAATGAAGTGTTGGTTTGCTGGTTTGGCAGGTATCAAAACTGTTATAAACAAGGACAAGCTATTGCAGCATTATTGCTTGGTGCAAAATTGGGATCATGCAATTCAAACCTTATAGCATCTGCTAATAAATCCATCGGTAATTTAGAGGATGTTATTGTTTCAATGGACAAAGAAATTGAACTGTATCCTAATCCAAACAATGGTTCCTTTACTTTACGGTTACACAATCTGGACGTTTCAGAAATTAGAATTTCAGATCAAAGCGGAAGAATTGTTTATAAAAAACTGATAAATGGAATCAACAATTCAAAAACAATAGCTATAAATCCTGGACTGCTTGCCAGAGGAATATATATGGTACAGGCAATCTATAAAAATGGAATTAGTACTTGTAAAATGATAGTGCAATAAACAAGAGTCCATTTTTAAATACAAAGCCGTTTCAGAATAATCTGAAACGGCTTTTGTAAATACATTGATATTCATTCTCTATTCTAGAAAATAATTTTTTATAATTTACTCTTGCTTAATCCATCCGTGGCAGAAACATCTCCTGGCCTGTTGCACAATGCCTGGTTAAACAACATTTTAGCTTCAGCTTTTCTTCCAAGGCTTAAATAAGTCCAGCCCAGCATATGGTTGGCATCATAATCAAACGGATACATATTTACGACCAGTTCAAAATATTTTGCAGCAATATCATACTTTTTGGCAGTATAATAAGTAACGCCTACCCAATAATTGGCAGAGCTGTTATAAGGGTCAATCTTTAAAATTTCTTCGTATTTTTCATATGCTTTATCATAGGCTTTTGATTCATTGGCTGGTTTAACAAAACCAAATCTTGCTTCTACACTGTATTTTTTTGAATCAATTGCTTTTTGATAATACTCCATCGACTTGGCATATTGTTTAGCCATGTAGTGTAGCCAGCCCATTCGCAAATTGGTTTCATAATTATCTGCCTTGTACACTTTTTGCAAATCTGCAATAGCATTTGTATAATTTGCTTTATACTCATTAGTATAACTGGCTTTAAAAGCTTTCTGCGATTCTTCTGCAGTTTGCGCTTTTACATTAATCGTTAACAATACAATTGCACCTAAAGCAATGATTGATTTTTTTAGAATTTCCATGATAAACCTCCGTTTATTGAATGTTGATAAAAATTATTAGTAGTCAAATATTTCCGCTTCTGCTCAAAGGTATAATTAAGTGATAAAAGCAATTTTTTACTTAGCATTGAATACATACTTCCTCCGCATCTAAACAACAAAGGGTCAGAATCATTTTTTACATACAAAGCATCATTCTCAAAAAGATAAGTAGCTTCTCCAACTGTCATATTGCCTTCCAGCCAAAGCCCCTTAACAACCTTAGCCCCCAACACCTGTGCAAAATTGGTCTGGGTACCAAAACTACCCCTGCTGATGCTGTACAAATTCAAATTACCCAAAGGATAAACAGTTACAATTCCATCAATTTGTGAATAATTAGAAATAAATTTTGTAAAACTTCCATTAGCCTGAACACTAAAGTAAGGACTGGTATATTTAATCCCACCCAACACAATATTATTGTAAAATGCCCTGTCGGGAAACTGGTCTCTTATAAAATGATATGCACCAATTAACGAAAGCCGATCAGTAGCTGCGTAAACTAATTTTGCATAATACTCTGGTTGTTGAAGGCGTTGATAAACAACTTTATTACCTGCGGTTGTGTTAACCAGCAAAGTATAATAAGCAAGGCTTTGCTGCAACTGAAAACGATAACCCAAATCTACATTGATGCCGGCTCTTACATATTGAGCATTTCTTCTTGCAGTATCATCCGGCATTTTATTACTAAACTCAAATTGAATACCCGACAATTTTGTACCTTTTATCTTTTCAGATACTTTCATTTCCTCCGGCAATTTTTGTGCATAGTATTTTGCAGCAGTAAGATTGTTTAAATAAAGATTGTTTAGGTAAACATAATACAAAGCCACATTATTTTCAGGATCTTCATCAAATACTCTTTTATATTGAATTAAACTCTGACTATAATTTCCAAGCATAAAAGCAGCATATCCAACCCGCATTCTCAACAATCCATCATCATTGCCAGCAGCAATTTTTTCTTTTCCATAAATCAACAAAGCTTTCCATTGAGCGGAATTAAATAAACCAAGCGAATGCGCTTCAATTGTTGCAGGTTTATCATCTGTTTGAGCAATTCCTTTAAAAAAAAGGAAAGCGCAAATTAGAGAAATTAATATTCTTTTGCTGTACATACTGCATTTATTTTTTTTCCATTTCTTTGAAATGAAAAAGTGGAAATTTTATTATCTTTTATAATAATTTCAAACTGATAAGTAACTTTTTTTACGGAGAGAAATTGTAAAACTTGTTTGCTTTGTATACTAAATGTTGAATCCAAAAAATCGGTAGACGTAGCTACATTTAGAGACTCATAATGTAACCTGCTAAAAATAAAAAATGGCGAAACAAAATCCTGCAGCCATTTTAGCAGGGTATTTTTTGCAAGCTGAAGTGGAAATTTATCGGTAGCAGTTACGAAAGGATCTGTTGACAAATAGATTTTATAACAAGCCAGATAGAAATAATATAGTAAACTGTTTCTGTCGCCGTCAAAAGAAGTAAAATAAAACAGCTTTTCATTCCGCTTAAAATAAGCAAACGATTTTGAGTGATGGCAATAGATATAGGACTGGTTGTAAGCATCCGTAAATACTTCCCATTTCCCTTCTTCCATTCCTTGGGCATTTACCAAAAGATTATACCCAGGTAAAAATTCAAATGCCTGCTGTAGCGAATCATTGGATGTTGTATTATAAACTATTTCTGTTTCTTGCGGAACAGAAAACTCTTTGACACTCAATTTGCCAACTTTATTCAAGGCATAATGTGCAAAGGGAAATGCGAAAGTTTTACTGCCAACATGAGGTGTAGTTTGCACCTGAAAATGTAAATGTGGCTCAGGGGAGCGGCCCGAATTTCCACAACTGGCTACTATATCCCCCTGTCTAACATAATCGCCCTCCTTCACCTTAAAAGAAAACTTTTTCAGATGACTTAGTTTAGTAAATAAGTTATCCGCATGTTTTATCACAATTGTATTTCCCCAGTTTTGTTGTTGATTTATTTTTCCAATTTCGTTATCGTCTATTCCATCATCAATAAGTTGTACAAGACCATCTGCAGGAGCTAATACAGGCTTGCCATAACAATAAAAATTTTCAGGATGAAGGGGATATTTATCAAATGATTTTAATTCATTATCAACAATAATAAAATCCAACGCTTTGCCCCAGTCGCCTTTATGGGTAATATCTCCATCATACCCCTGTGAAACAATCCAGTTACCAATGAAAGGTAGTTGCAGCCTAATGCTGTTAGCATTCAACAACCTTTCTTTATTGTTTAAATAGTTGTAAAGATTTTTTTCTGGAGAATACAACTGCAATGGCGTTAATACGATTCTGCCCTTTTGAGTTTTTAATGAAAAGAAATACAACAAACTCAAAACAGTCATACAAAAAGGCATTGAATAAACTGGCAAATTCCACTGCCCTGAAATTCTTCCCAATGCCATTACAAACAAAAAAGTAATTGGCACACTTATTATAGCCCATACATAAGAATGAACAGATGGCACCGTAAAAAATCCACCGACAGCCACACTCACCAAAATAAAATTCCCTCCCATCAAATAATAATTCATCCCGTCAGGATGGGCCATAACGATATTATTAAAAAAATAAGCCGATAAAAACCCAACAATAATTAATGAAAATATGATGCGACTGTGAATTAAAATCCCCGCTGCTATTATAAATCCTGCCAATATATTATTTTGAAAATACAACGAACTTAATGCCCTAAAAAAAGTAGAAACCAATAGCGGCATTTCCAGTTTTTCCATAAACATCACAAAGTTCACCAGATGTTCATCCCCGATCGCATACGCATCATTTAACCAATAAATATTTCTGAATGAAATATTTATTGCGGCAAAGTCTTTAGTTACTAGTAAAACAATCCAAAAACAAAGAACAAAAGGAAGCGTTAAAAAAGGTAGTCCATATTTCCCCAACTGATTTTGAAATATAAGTGACAGCACTACAGAGAGAATCACAACAACCAAAAGCAATAACCAAAAAGCTACATTAAAATGATACACAGAACCCATACCAATACCTATGATTAAAGCATTGTAACTATAGGTACCTTTTATCAGGGATGATTTATTAAGGCCTGCAGAATAAGAAAATAGAATTGCAAACAACACTGCAACCAATCCTGCAAGACCGGCATAAGGATTAAAAAATGATACGATCAGCAATAGCAAAGCAAACAGCTTATTGTTCGAAAAGAACAACACTGCATAGCTGTTAAGCATCGCATTTATAAATGGCGATATTTTCTGAAGGATCTTTTTGATTGCTTGTTCTATTTTTTTAAATGATCTGGCATTACTTCCAGTTGTTCCATATAATCCAATGTTTCTGCTTTCCTAATAACATGTGTTTGATCATTTGTATCAATCAAAACAATATTAGGCCGCATAGCAATAAATTGCATCCATTGCGTCATATTATAAGCACCCACTTTGTGTACGACAACATGATCACCCCTGTTTAATAATGGAAGATTAACAGTTTCTCTTACTACATCAATATTCATACACAAGGGTCCATACATAACCGTGTCCTCGCTAAACTGGCTCACTTCCTGTGCAGGACTTATTTTGTGATCAAACCAAAATGATGTGAACATAATATTTACGCCAAAATCCATAATGGTTGCTTTCCGCCCGTCACTTAATTTTTTGTTAGCCAAAACAGATCCTAATAAATAACCGGCATCATCAATCATAATACGGCCACTCTCCAAAATAAGTAACGGCAATTCTTCCGACTTAAATCCGTAATTCAAAATAGTGGACGTGATAGCTTCTGCAAATTCATCTACAGAGGGTGTTGGCACCTGACCGATAGCTCCTTTTAATGTATTGGCACTTGGAAAACCTCCTCCTAAATCGAGGTATTTAATGGTAGTATGTAACTGACTTTTACAATTTACAGCGAGGTCACATAATTTGGAAGCAGCGATACCATACGCTGCAGTGCTTAGCATATAAGTACCAATATGTGTGTGAAGTCCTACCAAATTTAATTTGCCGGACTCTACTATTTTGTTGAGTGCTTGCCAAGCTTGGCCATTTTCATAATTAAATCCAAACCGATCCCACATTGGATAAATTCCGGTATCCATATTTACCCGAATGGCCACACGAGCTTTTTTATCCAGCTGAGCACACAAATCAATCAGCAGATACAACTCTTCAAAATGATCGATATGAATCAAGGAATCATTTTCTATAGCAAGTGTTATTTCGTGCACATGTTTATCAGGCCCGTTAAAAATAATATTTGGCCCCGGTATGCCATTGCCCAATGCTTTTTTATATTCAAATCCACTAACTACTTCTGCCCAACTTCCTTCCTGATGAAAAACATTACAAACAGCATTGTTGTAATGCGTTTTGTAACTCCAAGCAAACTGTACTTTTGGATATCGGCTATTAAAAGCCCTTACAGCTGATTTATAATTTTGCCGCATCTTTTGTTCACTCAAAACAAATACAGGACTTCCGTATTGTTGAATAAGCGATTTTACCGAAACGCCATCAATATGAGTAACAGGCGTATTTTCAGGTTGAGCTCCATACTTATTCATCATCCCCGCATTCATTTTTTTTATAACCGGCCGTTCGTATTTTAATTTTGTCATTTTTTTTAATTTAATTTTTAAACCTTCATTTCCCGCTTATAAATTCCCAAATGCAGTGAACTGCTGGAATTTGGAAACATCCACAATATGATCCCAACTATAGCGGATAAATAATTTACCTACATCATAGGTTGTAAATGGAACCACTTTTTCGCCCAAAGCCATTTTTACCAAAGCCGCTGGCTGATTTTGTCCGGCACCTGCTGACAAATAAATCCATGCAGGAAACCTTGGATTAATCTCCATGATATACAATTCATCCTGAGCTGTTTTCATAATCTCAATTTCAAAACCTCCCCTCCATTTGGTTACTGAAACAAATTTTCTTGCAAGCTCAATTAATGCTTCATCTTCTAAAGTGATGCCAGCCCATGCTTTTCCTTTATCTGTGATGTACATTTTTTTCATTGGAATGATACTGATAGCATTACCCTCACCATCTCCCAATGCTGCAATATTTACTTCCGTACCATTGATAAATTGCTGTACAATAATAGGAAATCCCCACTTGGCACTTATTTTATAAAAAGCTTTTTGAGCCTGCTCCAATGTATGAGCCACAACGGCATCATAATACTTTCCTTTTACTACCAGCGGATATCCAAACTCTTCTCCTATGAGATACAAATCATTTACAGAATAAATAACTTTATCCTTTGGCACTTTTAAATCATGTTTTTGACCAAATGCATACAAGTTTAATTTATCTCTTGCATCAAACATTTCAAAACTGGGTAAGAAAGAATGAATGCCCAATAATTTTAGCCTGGGAGCAATGGTTATAAAATTATATAACTCTGCATCAAAATTTGGAATGATTACATCTATTCCTTCTTTATCATGAATGTACTTAAGCGCATTATACAATACTTCTGCACCTGCAGCTGGATATGATATCTGATAGGTTTTATCACACACAGCATCCATATAAATACCTGGCTCCAGATTTTCATAAGCCAACCCAATGATACGAACTGGCCTGTTTAAACCATCACGAATTGCCCTAATAACAGCTACGCCAGGTCCTGGGCTGTCTATCGCATTAAGGCCTGTAACAGCAATAACAATTGGTTTTGAATTTTCACTCATAGAAAAAAATTGATACTTTAATTATTCAATAAATTATTTTCTTTTAAAGCCCCCATAAATTCATCCACATCTTTTTCAATGGTCATTTTATCTACCTCGTATTTGTCGAGTAATGTTTTTTTTATTTCATTTAAGGAATGACCATCTTTCATTAATTGAATAATTTCAGCAGCGATGGGATTGCTGCTATAGGAATCTCCTGTGGCAGGATTAAAAACAAATCCAAATTCGTTTGTGGCAATGTTCTTCTTAATCATATTAAAATTGTTTGTTTTTCAGAGATTTTAGTCGCAATCAGGGTAATCAATTATTATTTTAGATGAATATTATCTTAACAATCCTTCGGCTAAAAAAAAATAATTGCTATATTAAAAACAGTTCAATTGTATCAGAATGTTTTCTTGAAGTAGTCTCATTTTTTTTAAAACTGAGATGTTTATCAAACATTAGTAAACCTTGTGCTTTACCCAAACAAAATCATCCATTAACAACTCATTTTTTAAAATTCCTTTTCGCCTCACCGTTTCTAAAAAATAGCCATTTTTTTCAAGAACCCTCATACTGGGTTTATTATGTTCAAATACTTCTGCTACGATTCTATTAATCGCAAAAGTTTCAAAAACATATTTTGTCATTAAATCCACTGCAATTGATGCAATCCCCATTCCCCAAAAGGGTTCAGCAATCCAATAGCCCAGTTCCACATTCATTTTATAAATATCTTCCTGTAAAACAATACCGATACCGCCCACAATTTCCTGTTCATTTAAGATGGCAAAATTTTGGGTAGGAAATAGTTCTGCTTGACTTAAAATAAACTTTTCAGCATCCTCTGCGGTATAAGGGTG
>CANNJE010000007.1 GCA_947504605.1 Chitinophagaceae bacterium | reverse complement strand
TTCAGATACATCAACTAAAATTAAAAACATGAGCAACGCAGAAAAATTAAAAGCCCTTAAACTTACAATGGATAAAATTGATAAGGATTTTGGCAAAGGATCGGTAATGATGATGAGTGATAAAGGAGTAACAGAGCAGGAAGTAATATCAACAGGATCGATAGGATTGGATGTCGCCTTAGGTATTGGCGGTTTGCCTAAGGGAAGAGTCGTAGAAATTTATGGCCCTGAATCATCAGGTAAAACCACGCTGGCAATACATGTCATTGCGGAAGCCCAAAAAAAAGGTGGTATGTGTGCATTTATTGATGCGGAACATGCATTTGATAGCAATTATGCCCAAAAACTTGGGGTTGATATAGATAATTTGCTGATATCTCAACCCGATTATGGAGAACAGGCATTGGAAATTGCAGACAGGCTGATACTTTCCGGAGCTTTGGATGTAGTGGTTATTGACTCTGTGGCAGCATTGGTGCCAAAAGGAGAACTCGAAGGAGAAATGGGGGATAGTAAAATGGGGCTTCAGGCAAGATTAATGAGCCAGGCACTCAGAAAGTTAACTGCTACTATTTCTAAAACCAACAGTTGTTGCATATTCATTAACCAGTTAAGAGAAAAAATTGGTGTTATGTTTGGTAACCCAGAAACTACTACTGGTGGTAATGCCTTGAAATTTTATGCATCTGTACGATTAGATATTCGCAGACTAGCACAAATTAAAGATGGAGATGAAGTAGTAGGTAATCACATTAAAGTAAAAGTGGTTAAGAATAAAGTAGCTCCGCCTTTCCGTCAAGCCGAATTTGATATCATTTACGGAGAAGGAATTTCTAAACTTGGTGAAATTATAGATATGGGTGTGGAACTTGGTATTGTGCAAAAAAGTGGCAGCTGGTTTAGTTACAACAGCGATAAACTTGGCCAGGGAAGAGAAGGTGTAAAAAAGCTTTTGCAAGACAATCCAGAACTTGCTAATGAAATTGAAGCTAAAATCAGAGAAAAAATAAAAGAAAATCAAGGTTAATAAAATAACCAAAGCATATTTTTTAGTTGGGTTATTAAGTATTAAAACCGTCTTTTTCTAAAGACGGTTTTTTGTTTTAGTTAACCGAACTTTGCTCTTCAAAACCGGGATTTATTGAAACCTACTACTAAGGCACATTTAGCACTGCTGGGAACCAATGTTTTTTTTGCAATTAATTTATCTGCCATTAAGTTTATTGTTAATGAAGGATTTGCAAAACCTTTTGCCATTAATATTATACGAGTAGGATTAACGACTGTATTATTATGGATTCTTTTTATTTTTAAACCCGTAAAATCACTTATAAATAAAAAGGATTTAGGGCGCTTCAGTTTATGTGCATTAACTGGAGTTGCTGTAAACCAGCTCTTGTTTGTAAAAGGCTTATCACTCACTTTTTCTATTCACGCAGCATTACTAATGCTAACAACCCCTATTTTAATTGTAATGATTGCCGCCTGGATTTTGAAGGAACGATTAAATAAGTTTAAAATAAGTGGTCTTGTTTTGGGAATTACTGGGGCTGTTATACTGGTAACGTCAAAAGAAAATTTTGGAGAAGGAAGTAAGGCTTATTTAGGAGACTTGCTTATCATCAGTAATGCCATTGCATATACATTTTATTTTATACTGGTGAAACCTCTAATGAAAAGCTATGATCCAATTTTGATTATCAGGGTCATTTTTACAATTGGTTTTTTTATGATGTTGCCTTTCTGTTGGCAAGAGTTTAATGAGGTTTCATGGGATACCTTCACCCCACTTGCTTGGACGAATCTTGGACTGGTTGTAATTACCGGCACTTTTCTAGCCTACCTCTTTAATGTTTATGGGATTAAAATTTTAGGTGCATCAATAGCTGGATCTTATATATATTCACAACCAATTTTTGCCGCAGCGATTGCCATTTCTTTTCTCGGAGAATCTTTAACTGCTACCAAACTTGCAGCAGCAGCCTGTATTTTTCTGGGCCTTTATTTAAGCAACAAAACCTTGAAGAATGCGTGAATATATAATAGCTTCTAGTGAAGAACAAATGAATGCTGCAATCGCATTGTTTAAACTATATGCACAATGGCTAGGCATTGATTTGGGTTTTCAGCATTTTGAAAAGGAGTTGCAGGAGTTAAAAGAAATGTATGCACCAAATATTGGAGGTATAATTTTGTGCCGTCAGGATAATGAATTTATTGGTTGTGTGGGAATAAGAAAATTGACGGAGGGAACAGCAGAATTAAAAAGAATGTTTGTTATTCCTACTTATCAGGGAAGGGGTATTGGAAATGAAATGCTGAAGGAGGCGCTTATCCTCGCAAAAAAATGTGGATACACTTCTATAAAACTTGACACATTAAATACAATGCTGCCAGCAATGAATCTTTATAAGAAGAATGGGTTTGTTGAAATAGCAGCATACTACTATAATCCAATTGACACTGCTGTTTATTTTGAAAAACAACTTTAAAATTTACTAATTACACTTGTTGTATAGTTTGATGATACGTATAAAACTGTAACTACGATAGTCGATTGCTTCCCACTCCTGCTCTTTTATTGATACGCAGTCTGCCATCATATTTTTTAACTGAACTGTGTATATTTTTATCTGTTGAAGTTTAATGCCTCCTTTGATGGTTTGTACCAGAACCGGGCCGCCAGGATTCTCAATTATTTGTATTTGGTAATTTACAAGCATTTGTGTAGCGGCGCTATCTGTGTGTTTTTGAACAAAATAATATATCCTTTTCAATTTGTCATACGCCTGCAAGAGATCTATTTTAGGGCTTTTATAAATAGTTTTTAAAACAAGTACCGTATCAAATCTGTCTGTAGCCGAACTTAAATTGTTATAATACAAATCATCATTGTATGGGAGTAAACTACCATAAAAAATTGTACCCTTATAATGTAGACTATTTATTTGTTTCACCTTTCCCGCATGAATAGAACGGGATTCATTTTCAGGCGTTGTTACAGTGAAATAATTTTTATTTAATTGGATACTGCCATAGAGACTATCCCCAGTATTTGTTATTAGGTATTCTGATTTTTGAGCAAAGGAAGAAAAAGTAAACAGGAGAAAAATGGGAAGGATTAGATAATGTTTCATTTTACTAAAGGGATTTAGGGAAATCAAATCTAATGAATATTTTCTGAGCGGATTCAAATTGATCCCAGCTTTTGCAATCAATCGATACAGCGAATATAGCGCAGGTTGGCATCGTATCGATATGCACGTTTGTATTAAGGCTGTTTACAAACTCGCTTATGCCGGGGTTGTGAGAAAAGATGGCAACATGCTCATATTTATTGTCAATTTTACCAATCACATTGTAAAAAATTTCCTTTGAAGCATGATATAACTCATCAATCACCAAAATAGCTTCTTCAGGCACATTAAACTCCTTACAAAAAAGTTTACATGTTTTTAAAGCACGTTTAGCTGGGCTGCTGATAAACAAATCTATTTTAGTGTTTTTATCTAAGAGTCTTTGTGCCATAACAGGTGCATCTTTTTTTCCACGCTCATTCAGGGGTCTTTCAAAATCAGGAAGAGAAAAATCGCCCCAACTGCTTTTAGCATGCCGGATAATATAGAGTGATTTCATATCAAACAGTTTTATTTTAAGTATAAATAGATAATTCCTTTCTGTAAATTTAAGCCGCTTAGGCTTATTACAATTCAAGTCTGAAGACTGTTTCATTTAGCCAATCATCAAGTAACCTGCTTTGTAGATTTTATTTTCCTTAATTTGTAAGCTAAAATATTTTATTTATGAAGCAATTTTTGTTTGTAGCATTTAGTTTGTCAACAGTATTGGTTTTTTCTTATTGTTCTTCTAGTAAAAAAACTGCCGTAGCTAAACCGGCTACAGTTCCTGTGCTTAATTATGAAACCAACATTCAGTCTTTGGTTTTAGCGAATTGTAGTCCATGTCACATTCCTGCTAAAGGGGGCAACAAACTAGCATTAGATAATTATGAATCCGTAAAAAACAATATTGATGCTGTTATTAGCCGTATAGAACTCAATGCTGGAGAAAGAGGATTTATGCCAATGAAAAGAGCTAAACTATCAGACAGTACCATCGCAGTGTTTAAGCAATGGAAAACTGATGGACTTGCCGGCAAATAAAACAACTAAAAACAATCAATTTTCTCAATTAATTTTATTCTGCCGGTTTTAAGCCCACAGGATAAAATTATCTCTGAACACTTACCAGCATGTTAGACAATCGATTTTTATTATATGGTGCCAATGGCTATACTGGCAAGCTAATCGCTCGTTTTGCAGCTCAATATAATCTAGAGCCAATACTTGCGGGCAGAAGCCGAGAGCATCTTGCAAAAATGGCAACAGAACTCAATCTTTCATATCGGGTAATAAACCTTGATGATGAACCGGTTTTGATTGATGCTTTAAAAGAAGTAAAGCTCGTATTACATGCTGCCGGTCCTTTTGAGTATACTGCAAAACAAATGGCAGACGCTTGTCTTAAAACAGGGACACATTACCTGGATATAAATGGAGATATTGCTGTTTTTGAAATGCTTAAAAAATACCATGAGGCTGCCATGGCAGCAGGGCTAATGATTATGCCTGGTGTGGGGTTTGATGTAGTACCAACCGACTGCATTGCTCTGGATTTGAAAAACAAATTACCTGATGCCATTAAACTGGAACTTGCATTCGCAACATTGGGAGGCATGCTGTCTCATGGCACTGCCACAACCATGGCTTGCAAATTGGGTGAAGGCGGCGCAATAAGACTCAATGGCAAAATAATCAAAGTGCCTTTAGGGGCTAAATCAAAATCAATTCATTTTTTCAGGGGATCGGAAAAGGAAACAAAGGAAATGTTTGTTATGAATATTCCATGGGGAGATATTTCCACAGCGTACACTACAACCGGAATACCCAATATAGAGACCTATGCAGGAGTTTCCAGAAAAGCCTATTATTTTCTAAAATTTCAATTTTTGTTTAACTGGTTGTTGAGAACATCCTTTGTAAGAAATAAATTAAAAAAGAAGATCGATTCATTGCCTGCTGGACCAACCGATGAACAAAGAGAAAAAGCAACAGGAATGGTTTGGGGAAAAGTAACCAATGGGGAAGGGAAAACAGCTACCTCAATGCTTTGCGGACCTGAAGGTTATACTATTACAGCTCATGCTGCTCTTATTATTATTGAAAAAATACTCAATGAAAATTTTAAACCAGGATATCAGACACCTGCAGGGGTTTATGGAGCAAAACTAATATGTGAAGTGCCCGGAGTTGAAATGAAAAATGATTAATAATAGAATAAAAATAAAACATGAAAAAAATACTATTCACGCTACTAACAATGCTGTTTACAACGGTTGTTATTGCACAGCACAAACCTGCATATGTTTTATACAATGCTAAAGGAAAAAAAATTTCCTATAAAAAAATGCTAAGCCGCCTATCTCAAAAAGACATTGTTTTGTTTGGTGAATTTCATAATAATCCAATTGCTCACTGGCTTCAATTGGAAGTGAGCCAGGATCTTGGAGCCCAGAGAAAAATAACAATGGGGGCAGAAATGTTTGAGCAGGACAATCAATCAGCATTGGACGCCTACCTGATGGGTAAACTTTCGGCAAAAGGATTGGATTCTTCTGCAAGGCTATGGAATAACTATAAAACAGATTATGCACCATTGGTTAATTATGCCAAAGAAAATAAGATTGTATTTGCAGCAACAAATGTTCCTCGTAAATATGCATCCATGGTTTCACGGCTTGGATTTAGTGCATTGGATACTATTCCCGATAGAGAGAAAGCCTGGATAGCACCATTGCCTATTGCCTATGACTCCACTTTGCCTGGCTATAAAAAAATGCTAGAAATGATGCCGGGTCATAACAATGCATCCAATTTTCCAAAAGCGCAGGCGGTGAAAGATGCTACAATGAGCCATTTTATATTAAAGTATTTTGTTCCCGGCAACTTATTTATTCACTTCAACGGGTCTTATCATTCAGAAAATTATGAAGGCATTTTATGGTATCTTAAACAAGAAAAGCCACAGCTTAAATATGCAACCATTACTACAGTATCACAAAAAAAATTATCGTCTTTATTGGCTGAAAACAAAGGAAAGGCAGATTATATTATTTGTGTAGATGAAGATATGACTTCAACCTATTAAAATATAAACGACTCTTGGAAATCAGTATGGGTGTAAAATAAAAGAGTAGGGTAAAAATATATCCCGCTTCAATTACGATATTCCATGAAAACCGAGTTATAAGTTGGATGATTTCACATTTTTCTTAATATTTTATCTAAGAGTTCAATAATTTAAATAGCGAAACTGATCATTAAAATTTTATTCCAAAAAGTCATTAATTGATTTAAAGAAAGATTTTATTTACTAGCCGGTTAAAACAAAACAAAGTTTACTCAACAGCAAAACATATTTTATGAATAACAAACAATCATTAAAAAAAATATTTATCCTGCTATTAGCATTTTATATTCCTTTTCAATCTATGGCTTGGGGGCTTTTGGGTCATCGTATAGTGGGTGAGATTGCAGATAGTTATCTGACTAAAAAAAGTAAAAAAGCCATTGAAGCCATTTTTGGGAATGAATCTTTAGCTATGTGCAGTAACTGGGCCGACTTTATTAAATCAGACCCTTCCTATAATTATCTTTCTAATTGGCATTATATAAATTTAAAATCAGGACTTTCACAAAATGAAGTAATTACCCAATTGGAAGCAGATACTTCCACTAACGCATATACCAAAATAAATTTTCTGGCCAAAGCTTTAAAAAATAAAGATTTGGCTCAGGCAGATAAAGTACTTTATTTAAGAATGCTAATTCATTTGGTAGGAGATGTACACCAGCCAATGCATGTGGGTCGCCCAGATGATCTTGGCGGTAACAAGGTTAGGGTAATGTGGTTTAGTGAATCGTATAATTTGCATCAGATATGGGATGATGTGCTTATTAGTTTTCAAAAATTAAGTTACACGGAGTATGTAACAGCCATCAATTTTACAAGTAAGGATCAAAGAAAAACATGGCTACATGAACCTATAAGCCTATGGTTTTATAATTCGTACCAAGTAGCGGAAAAAATATATGCTGATGTAAAAGGCACCGAAGACAAACTGAGCTTCCAATATAATTTTAAATATAAAAGCACACTCGATGAACAACTCTTAAAGGGGGGCGTTCATCTTGCAGGTTTGCTGAATGAAATATTCGGCTAAAAACAACCGAATTATTTAGGTAATACAGGTCCGTAGTGAAGTTTTTTTTCGCTTACCAGTTTGTTAGGAAATAAAATGTCATGAGCAATTTCATAACCTTCTTCGGCAATAAGGGTAAGTTTATTTCTGTTTCTTTTTTTACGGGTAATATAAACAACAATACCAAGCGCTGAAAATACTGCAAGGCCCCACAATGTTTTTTTACTGATTTTCATACATTTTTTTTATAGAGTTATTGATAGTTTGGTTTTAAAGGGGTACGGCATGGCCCAATTATTAAGTAGGCTTAATTATCTAAAAGAAAAATCATGCCAACAATATTAATTAGACATTAAAACAACCGGTTTTAACGCATCATTTCTTATCTTAACAATTAATTAAAATAACTGTTTAATGAAGAAGCTATTATTAGCCAGTTCCTTTTTTCTGGCAACGCATTTTCTATATGCACAGGATCTAAGTTATTATTTACCCGCAGGTATTACATATAACAAGGATATTCCAACACCAAAAGATATCATTCATCATAATGTGGGCGAATGGCACGTTACCCATGACCGACTTATAAATTATATGCAGGCAATTGCAGAAGCTGCACCTGATCGTGTAAAGCTGGAAACAATGGGTTTTACTTATGAGAGAAGGCCTCAGGTATTGCTGATTATCACATCTAAAAAAAATCAGGCAAGGCTGGAGCAAATAAGACAGCAGCATTTGTTGTTAAGTGACCCTGTACAATCAGCTTCATTAAATATTGCAGATATGCCTATCGTAGTATATATAGGGCATTCTATTCATGGTAACGAGCCAAGTGGCAGCAATGCGGCATTGGTAAGTGCTTATTATCTAGCTGCTGCCCAAGGGAAAGAAATAGATGATCTGCTTGAAAATGTAGTTATTCTGTTTGATCCTTCATTTAATCCGGATGGTTTACAGCGTTTTTCAACATGGGCCAATCAGCATAAGAGTAAAACCTTGGTAACAGATCCTGCAAGCAGAGAGTTTAATGAAGTATGGCCCGGCGGAAGGTACAATCATTATTGGTTTGACCTAAACAGAGATTGGCTGCCGGCAGTACATCCTGAAAGTCAGAACAGGATTAAATTATACCATCAATGGCAGCCCAATATTCTTACAGATCATCATGAGCAAGGAAGCAATGCCAGTTTCTTTTTTCAGCCCGGAGTACCTTCCAGGGTAAACCCTTTGACACCTAAAAAAAATCAGGAGTTAACAGAAAAACTTGGCCGCTATCATGCAGCCTATCTCGATAAAATTGGATCCCTCTATTTTACCAAAGAAAATTATGATGATTTTTATTATGGAAAGGGTTCTACTTTTCCAGATATTAATGGAGCTATTGGAATATTATTTGAACAAGCTTCGAGCCGGGGGCATGCACAGGAAACTGCTAATGGAATATTACGTTTTCCCTTTACCATAAAGAACCAATTTATGACTACTTTGTCTACACTGGAAGGTGCAAGACAATTGAAGAAGGAATTTCTTGATTTTCAAAGAGATTTTTACAAACAATCGGTTTCTGCTGTTAATAATGGATATGTTTTTGGCGATAAAAACGACAAGTCAAAAACAGCCCTTTTTATAGAAATGATGCAAAGGCACGGTATCATTGTAAATGAATATAGTGGTGTTTCAGATACAGAATTCGACAAGTCAACGGCATATACAATCTCTCTCAATCAGCCTCAGCAGGGCTTAATTAAAGCCATTTTTGATAAACAACTAACTTTTACCGACAGTTTATTTTATGATATTACCAGTTGGACGATGCCGCTGGCCTTTGGAATTCCTTATAGAGAAATTTCCAATATCAGTGCAGGAAAAAAGTTGGAAGACAGTAGGAAACCGATAGGAGAAATTGTTGGAGGAAAATCTGAATATGCCTATTTATTTGAGTGGGATGAGTTTTATACAGCCCGCGCCCTTTTTGAATTGCAAACAGCAGGACTAATTACAAAAGTGGCTACAAATAAAACAGAAATCAATACTCCAGAAGGCCTGAAAAAATTTGACTATGGAACCATTCTTATTCCAGTTAAAATGCAGAACAAATCTAGTGATCAAATTTTTGAGTTAATAAATTCTGTAGCCTCAAAAAATGGACTAAAAATATACGGCATGCAAAGTGGGGCTGCTAATGCAGGAAGCGACTTGGGTAGCAGTAAATATATTTCACTAAATGCTCCATCAATTGCAATGCTGGTGGGCACAGGTGTTACGGCATTGGATGCCGGTGAGATTTGGCATTTGCTGGATCAAAGAATGGACATTACAGCTTCCCAGTTAGATGCTTCCATGTTCAATAGAACCGATATTTCAAAATACAATACCATCATCATGGTTTCTGGCAGTTACGGAGATTTGAATAAAGACAAACTAAAAACCTGGGTGCAGGCTGGAGGTGTATTAATACTGTTGGAAGAAGCGGTAATTTGGGCATCCCAAAATGGCATAAGTTCTGTGAGTATTAAAAAAGTAAAAGGTCCAGAAGACAGTACCCAACGTATGCCATATGTGCAAAGAGAACAGGTAGATGGATCGCAGCAAATGAGTGGTGCTATTTTTGGTGCGGAGGCAGATCTAACTCACCCGCTGGCTTACGGCTACAACCAAAAAACCATAAGCCTTTTTAAGGCTAATAAAGTGTTTATGGAAAAAAGCAAAAATCAATATGCAACGCCTTTTTATTACGGAAATAATCCTTTGCAGAGTGGCTATATTAGCAAGGAGAATGCGGTTGCGGTAAAGAATAGTGCAGCAGTTATTGTAAATACTGTTGGAGCCGGCCGTGTTGTTAATATTGCTGACAATCCTAATCTCCGTGGTTTTTGGCTGGGCGGCACCAAATTAATGATGAATGCAATATTTTTTGGAAAGATCATTGATGCAGCTAGTGCGAGAACAGAATAAAATATTTTAAGCAAAAAAATATTTTTAAAAGCCTGGCTTTGTATTTTATGTCTTGGAACTTTTGTTATAAAAGTTATGCCCAGAGCGTAAACGAAATAGTTATTCTTGAGATTTACAGATATTTTTGCAGCTATAAATTATTTTTGATTGAGCACATCTCTTTTCTTAATAACACCACCATTTACACAACTGAATACTCCGTATCCAGCCACTGCTTATCTAAAAGGGTTTTTAAATACAAAAAATATTGCTGCTTATCAGGCCGATCTTGGAATTGAAACAACACTCGCATTGTTTTGTAAAGAGGGACTTATAGATCTATTTGAACAGGTGCAAAACTGTTCAAAAGAATTATCTGAAAATGCGAAGCGTATCGTTTTTCTGAAGCAAGATTATATTCAAACCATTGATGAAGTAATTCATTTTTTGCAGGCAAAAACGCCTACGCTTGCTCATCTTATTTGTAAAAGAACATTTTTGCCTGAGGCTGCCCGTTTTGCCCAAACCGATGATATGGACTGGGCTTTTGGCACTATGGGCGTTTTGGATAAAGCCAAGCATCTGGCCACCATGTATCTGGAGGATCTGAGTGATCTGATTATGGAAACGGTAGATGAACATTTTGGGTTTAGTAGGTATGCAGAAAGGCTGGGAAGAAGTGCCAATACTTTTGATGAGCTTTACAGTTTGCTGCATCAACCTTATACCTATATTGACAAACTGCTTATTCAAATACTAGAAAAACGGATGAAACAAGTGAACCCTAAAATGGTAGCACTTTCTGTTCCTTTCCCGGGTAATTTATATACTTCACTGAGGTGTGGACAATGGATAAAGGAACATTATCCGAATGTAAAAGTAGCAATGGGTGGCGGTTTTGCTAATACAGAATTACGTTCACTATCCGACCCGAGGGTTTTTGAATTTTACGACTTTATTACCCTGGATGATGGGGAAGCTCCGCTTGAAAATCTGATTGGATTTGTAGAAGGCAGCAAAACACAGGAAGAATTAAAAAGAACTTTTACGCTTTTAAATGGTGTCGTTACTTACATTAATAATAAAGAAACAAAGGATTACCGTCAGGGAGAAGTTGGTACACCCGACTACAGTGATCTGTTGCTGGATAAATATATTTCGGCCATTGAAGTCATAAACCCGATGCACCGATTATGGAGTGATGGCCGATGGAACAAACTAACGATGGCGCATGGCTGCTATTGGGGTAAATGTACTTTTTGTGATATTTCTCTGGACTATATAAAATTATATGAACCAGTGGCTGCAGGTGTTTTATGCGACCGTATGGAGCAATTGATTGCTCAAACAGGAGAAAATGGCTTTCATTTTGTAGATGAAGCAGCGCCGCCTGCGTTGATGCGTGCTTTGGCATTGGAAATTATTAGAAGGAAACTGGTAGTAAGCTGGTGGGCTAATGTACGTTTTGAAAAAAGTTTCACCCGGGATCTCTGTATATTACTTAAAGCCTCAGGATGTATTGCTGTTAGCGGAGGCCTTGAAGTAGCATCCGATCGTTTACTTAAACTGATAGAAAAAGGGATTACTGTATCCCAGGTTGCAAGGGTAAATAAACATTTTACAGAAGCGGGTATTATGGTGCATGCTTACCTGATGTATGGATTTCCTACACAAACAGCTCAGGAAACAATTGATTCTTTGGAAATGGTGAGGCAGCTTTTTAAAGCAGGCATTTTGCAGTCTGCATTTTGGCACCAGTTTGCAATGACGGCACATAGCCCTGTGGGACTGAATCCTGAAAAATATAAAGTAATTAAAGAAACAAATGTTATCGGAACCTTTGCTAACAATGATATCGTTCACCATGACCCCACCGGTGCTGATCATGACTCATTTAGTTTTGGGTTAAAAAAATCACTTTTTAATTATATGCATCAAATAGGATTGGAAGAACCGCTGCATAAATGGTTTGATTTTAAAGTGCCAAAAACAACGGTTATTCCTGATTTTATAGAAAATGCTTTGATTGAGGATGATCTTCTTACAGTTAAACCCAATGCCAAAATTATCTGGCTGGGTAAAACACCCTCCTGCGAATATTTTACACAGTCTAAAAAAGGAATGCAACGGGAAATGGCAACGCTTACTTTTATAGGTAAAACGGCTACACAAGAAATACAAATTTTAAAATCTCATGCAGAATGGCTGATTCCGATGCTGGAAAAACTATCTGTTCAAAATACAAAAATTTATACACTGCAAGAAGTGATGGACAGTTATGAAGCTCTGGATTTGGAAGATTTTGAATTGTTTTGGGATAATAAACCCATGAATGGCATGTGGAAAATGGGGCTTCTTAGAGTATAATAAATTTCTAAAACAACTTCATCCCATAATGACCCACTGTTGTAAACAAAGCACATCTCACCAATACTCCCAGGCAACACCAAACAATTAATTTTTTCAACGGCACATTAAAACCTACGCCTACAGCAAGGCTTACTGGCGCACCCACCGTCATTGTTCCAAGAAAACCTACCCCAATTACTCCATATTTATCCCAGATGCGGTAGATTAATCCTACTTTAGGCTTATCCAGTTTTGGTTGTTTGTTTCTGCTAAAAAATGCTCGAATTTGATCGCCTAAAAATGCAGCAACGAAAACGCCAGCAAGCCCTCCAATTAGACTTGCACTAAATATAGTTCCGGGGTGTAAACCAAAAGCAAACCCAGCAGGGATAGCAGCATAAATTTCAAAGGTAGCGAGTCCGGCTACGGTAAATATTTCTAGCAAGGCGAATTTGTTGAATGGTTGAAAAGTTGATTTTTTTAAGCTGAAATATTCAATAAATATTGTTAAAAAAAGGGACGATCACTATTAAGATGAACTTTTATTTTTCTTAATACCCTCTCACATTTTTTCCTTCTACATAATTCATAAAAGCTTTGTTACAAACTTTATTACCACCAGGTGTTGGATAATTTCCACTAAAATACCAATCACCTTTATTGTTGGGGCATGCCTCGTGCAATGATTCAATTTTTTGATAAATCACATCTACCGGAATAGTAACATTCTCTGGTGTAATCAGCTGAGCAATTTTTTTAGACATCTGGCTTAAGGTAAAAGGTTTGTAAACCTCCTTCACAAGATTTTCGGAATGTAGGTTACTGTTCTTTTGCAAAACTTTGCATTTTTCCAGCAATTCGTTAAGCAAATTTTCCTGGCCATTTTCTTTTAATAATTCAACCGCAGCTCTAAAGGCAATAAAATCACCCATTTTGCTCATATCTATTCCATAACAATCTGGGTAGCGAATTTGTGGTGCAGAAGAAACGATAATGATACGTTTTGGCTTAAGCCTGCTCAGCATCCGAATGATACTTTCCTTTAAAGTCGTACCCCTTACAATACTGTCATCAATAACAACGAGCGTGTCAACGTCTTTTTTTACTGTACCATAAGTAATATCGTATACATGCTGCACCATTTCATTTCTACTACTGTCTTCTGTAATAAACGTGCGCAGCTTAACATCTTTGATGGCAATTTTTTCTACACGTACTCTTCGGTTTACCATTTCTGCGAGCTTCTCATCATCATAATCTTTTCCCCAACTAAGGATGCGTTCTATTTTTATTTTATTGAGATATTCTTCTGCGCCTTTAACAAGGCCATAAAATGCTGTTTCGGCAGTATTTGGAATAAATGAAAAGATGGTGTTTTTTAAATCGTAATCCAATTTTTTTAAAATAATTCCACTTAGCTGCCTTCCTAATTCTGTTCTTTCTTTGTAAATTTTTTCATCACTACCCCGGCTGAAATAAATACGCTCAAAACTGCAAGCCAATCTTTCTTTTGGTTCCACAATTTGTTCTATGCTAACATTGCCATCAGCTTTTACAATCAATGCCTGTCCTGGCATGAGTTCTTTCACTTCATTTTCTTCCAGATTAAAAGCAGTTCTAATAGCAGCTCTTTCACTAGCTCCTACCACCACTTCATCGTTAAGATAATAATACGCCGGCCTGATTCCATGGGCATCCCGCATTAAAAAAGCGTCTCCGCTTCCGGTGATACCGCCAAAATGAAATCCGCCGTCAAATAATGGTACTGCTTCTTTCAATACATTGGCAATACTAATCTGCCCAGGCGTTTTTTCATCTTCTTTTATCAGAAAATGATGAATTACTTCCATCATCGCTGCCAGATCACTTTGAGATTGAAACTCCCCGGCGGCAACATTCACGAGGTCAAATAATTCTTCTGTGTTTACAAGATTAAAGTTTCCTGCCAATGCTAGATTGCGTGCAGGAATAATATTTTTTTTAATAAAAGGATGGCAAAATTCAACATTGTTTTTCCCCTGCGTTCCGTAACGTAAGTGCCCCAGCAATACTTCTCCCATTACCCCAAGATGCCCTTTCATCAGGCCCGGATGATTTTTTATATCGGGCTGGTATTTTTCTACTTCGCTAATTTCGTTTCCAATTTGAGAAAATAAATCTGCAATTGGTTGGGTTGCACTGCTTCTAAGACGATAAAGAAAAGGGTAACCTGGTTCAGTATTTAGTTTAACAGCAGCAATACCAGCCCCATCCTGACCACGGTTATGTTGCTTTTCCATGAGCAGGTATAGTTTGTTTAAACCATACAATACAGACTGATACTTTTGCTGATAATGGCTGAAGGGCTTTCGCAGACGAATGAAGGCGAGGCCACATTCATGTTTTATTTCATCGCTCATTGTGTATATTGGTTACAATAATTAACCTGTATGTTGTAGTGAGTTGCAAAACTAGTTGATTGCGTCAAGCAAAAAAAATCCCCCGTTAAACGGAGGATCATTTTTAATGTTAAATATATTAAAGACCACTAAATGTAAGGCCTATCTGCATTCCTTTAATATCTGGGGCAACGCCATCTTTAAAAATACCTGTAAGGCTATAAGCGCCAAATAAACTAAAATTACCATAACCAACACGGGCCGTTGCTGCAAGGCGAGTAGTGTTAAAGTAACTTTTACTGTTTTCTTTTACTGTTTTGGAATTTAGCACAGTGCCAGCTGCATTTCTAAGAATCTTTCCTTTTGAATGAGCATTTACTAAAGTTCCAAACTTGATACCAAGAGCAGCTTTAAATGTTTTATTGGGATTTGACGGATCGGAAGAAAACCTTAATTCCAAGGGAACTTCTAGGAATGCAGCAGTTAATTTGAATTTTTTGTAATTATCAAGGTTGTCTACAGCACGAAAAGGAAGTTTTATGCTAGTTGAACCAATGTCAACAATCATTTTTTTGAAATAAATATTAGTTGTTCCAACTCCAAGGCCTGCTGCAATGCTAAAGCGTGGATTTGCTTTAAAAGGCTTGTCCAGCATTACATAAACATTGGCACTTTTTTGAAATCCTTTGATATGACTACTAATACTGTCTGGCGCACCCTGCCAGTTATTCAGCGCAAATTGAACTACAAAATGGTCGGCAGCACGATTGGTAAGGTCATAAACTTTTTTCTTTTTTACTTCCTGTGAAAACGAAGGTAGGGCGGCGGTAAGCGCAATAAGGATCACAATTATTTTTCTCATAATGAATTCTTGTGCGGCAAAAATAGTTGGCTGCACGGTTAATGAAAGGTTAAATGATAAGGTTAAAAAGGCTTTGATAACAGTTTTTTAGTTAGCTATACCTGTTGGTTGCCTTGTGGGCGCAAATGTAGTGTTTTAGCTTCTTTTATCTATAAACAGTCGCAAAGTTTATTATAAAACTGGTTCAGCTCCATGATACGCAATATCATAAATGAAAAAAATGTTCAAATCTTATTTTTCATTTGTAATAAATGCAGGTAATCTCGTATTTATTAAATACTAGGAGGATAAATGTACGCTCAAATCTGTAGAAATAAGCAGTTGATAAGTAATGATACTTACTACAATAGCGTTTAAACACCTGATTTTACGAAAAACATCATCTAAAGAATAAATGTAGTAAAAAACGAAATTATCTTTATGTTGTTAAAAAAGTTTTATCCCATGTCCCATTAAAACAATGTAATCCCAACCTATTAAAACAGCAAATCCCAACCAATGAAAACTAAATGGCTTCCAATTCCTAAAACCATTAAATCTTAATAAAATTTTGGAGCTATATAAAATCCCCGGTTCTCTACCGGGGATTTTTATTTCTATTTGGTTTTTCCAATACAAACAGTGGTATATATACATAAAAAAAGCAGTTGCAAGTTTAATACTCGTAACTGCTTTTTTGCTGTGGGCCCACCTGGGCTCGAACCAGGGACCACCTGATTATGAGTCAGGTGCTCTAACCAACTGAGCTATAGGCCCTCTTATTTTACTAATAAGTTTGCAAAAGTAAGTAAATTCAGATATTTGCCGAAACGATTTTTTAAAAATTATGGCTTTACTTAAAAATATCATTCTGGACCTTGGAGGAGTATTACTCAATATTGATTACCATAAAACCGAAAAAGCTTTTGCAGCGTTGGGTTTTAGTGATTTTAATAAAATGTATACACAATATACGGCCGACAAGGTTTTCGCTCGCCTAGAAACCGGGGCTATCAGTAATGATGATTTTTATAATTATATTATAACAGCGGCTAATGGAACTATTGACCAAGAGCAGGTAAAAAATGCATGGAATGCAATGTTGCTTGATTTCAGGACAGGAACACTTGATTTTTTATCTGAGCTTGGTAATGAGTACCCACTATTTCTACTAAGCAATACCAATGCCATTCATCTTGAGGCGTTTAGGGAAATTTTCACAAAACAAACAGGCTTTGCAGCTATTGATCAATTTTTCAGAAAGGCTTATTACTCTCATGAAGTAGGATTACGCAAGCCAAATAATGATATATTTGAATATGTGTTAAAGGATGCTGTGTTGGAAGCAGAAGAAACCTTGTTCATTGATGATTCCTTTAACAATATTAATACAGCAGCTTCTATGGGTTTTAAAACACATTTGCTTCAACCCGGCGAAAATATAGAAGCGCTGCTTTACAAAACTTTTTAACTATTTGACCTCTTCAAAATCTATATAATCCTTTCCGGAAGTATTGCTGTCTGTAGGTTTGGTTGTTTGGCTTTTTACAAAACTATCTTCCTTAAAAGCTTGTTTTTGCTGTTGTTCCTGCATTTTTTGTTGCATTTTTCCAACCTGTTCCTTCATACGTTTGCTGGCACTGTAAACCGGTAAGATAAAATCAAACACCAGTTTGAAGAGAATATAGAAGATAAAAAGCTCAAAGAGCAGTTTTAAAATGTTCATGCTGCAAAGATATTATGCCTTAAAACATATTCCTGTTAAATTTTTATGCTCCCATTTTAGGGTTTGTTTGGCTGATAGCGATAGGTTTTATATATTTGCAACGGAAAAAAGAAACGAAAAGAAGGGAACAGGGTTGTTCCCTTCTGCTTTTTACAACACTATGAGCAGTTTTAACCTGATAGAAACAGTACAGAAACTTTTGTCGCCTCTCCTTGAGGAAGATATTTTTTTAATTGAGATTAAGGTAAAGCCTATCAATAATATAAAGATATTTTTGGACGCCGACAATGGGTTGGGAATAGAGCGTTGTATTAAGATAAATCGTGCCTTATATAAAATCATGGAGGAAATGGCCTTTTTTCCAGAAGGCGATTTTTCGCTTGAAGTATCAAGCCCTGGTATTGGCGAGCCACTGAAACAGCACAGACAATACATTAAAAATATAGGGAGAGATGTGGAAGTGGTTATGGAAGATGACACAAAAATAACTGGCAAGCTTACTGAAGTATCGGACGAAACTGTAAAAGTAGAAACAACAGAAGGGAAAGGGAAGAAGCTAGTAGTAAAAAATGAAGAAATCGCAATTTCGAATATCAAACAAACAAAAGTTCTGATAAAATTTTAATTAACAAAAAACCCAATACCAGCGGGGTTATCAGCGAAGCTGGGGTGGATTATGGCAAGTATTAACTTAATTGAATCCTTTCAGGAATTTAAAGATGCGGAAAATATTGACCGCCCTACTTTAATGAAAGTAATGGAAGATGTTTTTAAAACATTGATTCGTAAAAAATATGGCAGTGACGACAACTTCGATGTTATCGTAAACGACCAAAAGGGTGATCTGGAGATCTTTCGCCGTCGTACAATTGTAGACGATGATGATCTTTATAACACCCTTACCGAAATTGAATATAAAGATGCCATTAAGATAGAGCCTGATTACCAGGTGGGCGAAGAATTGTACGAAGCTGTAGATATTCAAAAAGAATTTGGCCGCAGGGCTATCTTGGCAGGTAAGCAAACCCTTGCTGCCCGTATCAATGATCTAAAGAAAAATATTCTGATAAAAAAATACGAAGATCGTGTAGGCGAAATCGTTAGTGGCGAAGTTTATCAGGTATGGAAAAAAGAAGTGTTGATACTAGATGAAGATGGTAATGAAATGTTGTTGCCAAAATCTGAACAAATACCTGCCGACTACTTTAAAAAAGGTGAAAATGTACGTGCGGTGGTTAAAAAAGTGGAACTAAAAAACAATCAGGCTGTTATTATACTTTCAAGAACAAGTCCTTTGTTCCTGGAAAAACTGCTTGAAATAGAAGTTCCTGAAATATTTGATGGTTTAATCGTTGTTAAAAAGATTGTAAGGGATCCAGGTGAAAGAGCCAAAGTAGCAGTAGAAAGCTACGATGATCGTATTGATCCGGTGGGTGCTTGTGTTGGTATGAAGGGAAGTCGTATTCATGGAATTGTTCGTGAATTAAAGAATGAAAATATTGACGTAATCAACTGGACTTCCAATACTCAATTGCTGATTCAACGTTCACTTACGCCTTCTAAGATTACAAGTATTGATCTTGATACAGAAAAATTACACGCTAATGTTTACCTTAAACCTGACCAGGTATCTCTGGCTATCGGTCGCAGAGGGGTGAACATTAAATTGGCATGTGAGTTGACTGGTTATGAAATTGATGTATTCCGTGACAGTGAAGATGAAGTAGATGACTTTGATATCGACTTGGAAGAATTCAGTGATGAAATTGAACCATGGGTTATCGAGACTTTGAAAAAAGTTGGTTGCGATACTGCCCGTTCTGTACTGGATCTTACTCCTGAAGAGTTAGAGCGTAGAACAGATCTTGAAAAAGAAACCATCGAAGATTTAAGAAAAGTATTAAAAGAAGAATTCGAAAAAGAATAATAAAGGTTGATAGCAGCCTATTTATTCCCTAATAAAAAATAAATAATAGCATTTGTTTACCCAATAAAATAAGTGCAAAAAACAAAGAATGTCAGAAGTAAACACACCCAGATTGATGGCTGCGGCCAAGGAGTTTAATATAGGTACACATACCTTAATAGACTTTCTTGTGTCTAAAAGTTTTAACGGAGACGACCTTAAGCCTACAACAAAGCTTACGGACGAAATGTATCGTGTACTGCAGGGAGAATTTCAGCAGGACAAAGCAGCTAAACAAAAAGCTGAACAGATAGATTTGCCGAAAGGTGCATCCGCTGATGCCAAGAAGAAAAAAGACGAAGAAGACCTTTCTATAAAAAAGAAAGAAGAAAAAGCCAAGGCTGTTGTGGAAGAGAAAATAGTTGTAGCAGAAAAGCCAGTAGTTGTTGTAGTAGAAAAACCGGTAGTAGTTGTAGAAGAAAAACCGGTAGTGCCGGTTATTGAAAAGGTTGTGGAAATTGAAGTTCCAAAAGTTGAAGAAAAGAAAGAAGAGACAGGAACCATTAGTAATATTGGCGCTCCAGAATTAGAAGGTCCAAAAATATTGGATAAAATAGATCTAAGCGCTATAGACTCCAGTACAAGGCCGAAAAAATCAACTAAAAAAGCCGAAGAGCCTTCTGCAGTTGTAACTACCAAAGCGTCGGAGCCTAAAGTTCCCCAAGTAGAGCAGCCGAAACCAAAGAAAAAGACCGAGCCTGTTGTTCAGACTCCAAAAGTTGAAGAGCCTAAGGTTGTTGAAACACCTGCTACAGTTATACCTGAGGTACCTGCCAAAATTGAAAATATAATGGCGGCCCGTTTGACTGGTCCGAAAATTATGGGTAAAATTCAATTACCCGTTGATAATGATACCAGGCCTAAAAAAGATAACGACGAAAGGCAAAAGCGAAAGCGTATTCCCATTCAGAAAAAACCAGGGGGCCAACAACAAGGCCCAGGTGGTCAGCAACAGGGACCAGGAGCAGGCGCTCCACCCCGCGGCAACAGACCTCCAGGACAACAAGGACAAGATAATCGCAATGCCGGAGGTGCACCTAATAGAGGTCCACAAGGAGGTGGAAGTAACCGTTTTGCAAAACCTGGACAAGGGTCGAATACCGGAGGTCGCAGAGAAGATAAAGTTATTGATGCAAAAGAAATACAGGAAAAACTTAAGCAAACTCAAGCTAAATTGGCAGGTTCTGGCGGAAGAGGAAAGAGCTTGAAAGCAAAATATCGCAAAGCGAAAAGAGAAGAGATGGCCGACAATATGGGAGCCGAAGGTATGGAAGGAAACAAACTGCAGGTAACTGAGTTTATTTCGGTGAGTGAGTTGGCAAGCCTGATGGATGTGAGTTTTGCGGACGTAATCAGCAAATGTATGAATCTTGGCATCATGGTTTCTATCAACCAGCGCCTTGAGGCGGATGTGATAGAACTGGTAGCAGGAGAGTTTAATTTTGAAGTAGAATTTATAGGAGTTGAAGATGCTGCAGAATTGGAGGACGACGACGAAATAGATAATCCCGAAGATCTGAAACCAAGAGCGCCAATTGTTACTATTATGGGTCACGTAGATCATGGTAAAACATCTTTACTCGATCATATCCGCCATACAAATGTTATTGCAGGCGAAGCCGGTGGTATTACCCAGCATATTGGTGCTTATGAAGTAACTACTAAAGATGGCAGGGCAATTACCTTCTTGGATACTCCGGGTCACGAAGCTTTTACGGCTATGCGTGCACGTGGTGCCAAGGTTACCGATATAGCAGTAATTGTAGTTGCAGCGGATGATGCAGTAATGCCTCAAACAAAAGAGGCTATCTCTCACGCACAGGCTGCAAATGTTCCAATGATCTTTGCTATCAATAAAATAGACAGAGAAGGATCCAATCCTGAAAAAATTAAAGAACAACTGGCACAAATGAATATCCTGGTTGAAAGCTGGGGTGGTAAATTTCAAAGCCAGGAAATAAGTGCCAAGCAAGGTCTTAATATCGACTTATTGCTTGAAAAAATATTATTGGAAACCGATATTCTGGAATTAAAGGCCAACGCTAATAAATCTGCATCGGGTACCATCATTGAAGCTTCACTTGATAAGGGCCGTGGTTATGTTGCCACTATTCTTGTTCAAAATGGTACACTTCGCCAGGGAGATATGATTGTTTCTGGCCAACATTTTGGAAAGGTAAAAGCCATGTACAATGAGCGTAACCAGCGCATTGACGTTGCACCTCCTTCTACGCCGGTTTTATTACTGGGTTTGAATGGGGCGCCGCAGGCAGGTGAAACTTTTAAAGTTTTTGCCGATGAAGCAGAAGCAAGGGAAACAGCGTATAAACGTGGACAGATCTTGCGTGAGCAGGGTATGAGGGCTAAAAAACATATCACACTGGACGAGATTGGACGTCGTTTGGCACTTGGAAACTTTAAAGAACTGAACGTAATTATCAAAGGTGACGTGGATGGTTCTGTAGAAGCATTGAGTGATTCATTACAAAAATTAAGTACAGAAGAAATTGTGGTGAAAGTGATTCATAAAGCTGTGGGTGCTATTACAGAAAGTGATGTTACCTTGGCTAATGCATCTGATGCAATCATCATTGGTTTTAACGTTCGCCCAAGTATACAAGCTGCAAGGATGGCAGAGGCCGAGTCTATTGAGATCAAGCTTTACTCTATCATCTACAACGCTATTGAAGAAATCAGAAGTGCCATGGAAGGTATGCTGGAGCCTACAGTTGAAGAGAAAATACTGGGTAATATCGAGATTCGTGAGACCTATCGTTTTGATAAAGCAACTGTTGCAGGATGTTTTGTACTAGATGGTAAGATTGCTCGTAACAACCGTATTCGCTTGGTGAGAGATGGTATCGTAATATTTACCGGAGAACTGGGTAGTTTGAAACGTTACCGAGATGATGCTAAAGAAGTAACTTCTAATATGGAATGTGGTTTGGTTATAAGAAACTATAATGATATTAAAATGGGTGATATAGTAGAAGCATTCGAAGAAATAGAAGTAAAACGTACATTATAATAAATAGTATTTTTCGCAGATTTGCGGGATAATTAAATTGTAGTGGGCAACCACTACAATTTTTTGTTAAATGACAGGACATAGCCCCATTCAGCCATTTACAAAGTTAATTTTGGGCAACTTTCAAAATAAGCAGGATTTATTTACAATGATGAAAAATAAAATTATACTCAGCAGCCTTTTTGTTTTTTTTGCTGCCATAGCAATGGCACAGCCTAAAAAAGTATTGGCAGATAAGATTGTAGCAGTAGTAGGGGATAAAATCGTTTTAAAAACTGATATTGACAATGCCTTGATGGATATGCAGCGTCAGGGAATTGAGGCTCCTGCAAATGCACGTTGTTTTATTATGGAACAGGCACTTGGTGTAAAAGCTTTGGTATTGCAGGCTGAAAAAGATTCGCTGCCCGTTACGGATGAAGAGATTGATGCTGATATTGAAAACAGGGTGCGTTATTTTGTTAGCCAATATGGATCAATAGAAGAATTAGAAAGAATTGCAGGCAAATCTGTTTACCAGCTAAAAGAAGAATTTAAACCTGGTATCAGAGATCTGAAGTTATCAAATGCAATGCGTGATAAAATTGTGAGTGATGTAAAAATGACCCCCAATGAAGTGAAAGCATTTTTTGACAAAATTCCTACAGACAGTCTTGCATTTTATGAGAGTGAAGTAGAAATTGGACAGATCGTTAGTTATCCGAAAGCTAGTAAAGATGCCGATGATTATGTGGTAGAACAATTAAACGATTATAAAAAACAAATTGAAGAAGGAAAGGCATTTACTAAAATGGCCGATATGTATTCAGAGGATCCGGGAGTGAAACAAAACCATGGTCAATATGATATTAACCGTAATTCAAAAGAACTAGATGGTACCTGGTTAAATAAAGCATTTACGCTAAAGGAAGGACAGGTAAGCAAACCATTTAAAACAAAATTTGGTTACCATATTATTCAATTGGTAAGTCGTGCAGGTGATGATGCTGTTGTTCGTCATATTTTGAAAATACCACAAGTTACAACCATAGAAATGAAGGAAGGGTTTGCAAAACTCGATACCGTAAGATCTAAACTGATTGCCGGCACCATAAATTTTGGTACAGCAGTGGATAAATACAGCGATGATGAAGCCAGCAAATTTACAGGAGGAATGCTTCAGGGCCCCAACGGTAGTTTTTTGACCATTGATCAGCTGGACCCTGCAATGGTAGCAATGCTTAAAGAATTAACACTCGGTCAATATTCACAACCGGTGGAATATGCAGATGAGCGTGGCAAAAAAGGTGTTCGTGTTGTTTATCTTAAAACAAAGACAGAACCACACAGAGAAAACCTTAAAGATGATTACAGTAAAATTGCAACAAGAGCATTGGAAGAGAAAAAAGAATCAGCACTTGAAAATTGGTTTTATAAAAAAATAAAAACCTATTACATTATGATTGATCCTGAATATCAAAATTGTGAAGTAATGGAAAAATGGGTAGAGGCTTCTAAAACCTATGCTTCCGGAGGAAAAAAATAAGTGTCATTTTTATATAGAAAAAAATTTTACAAACGTTCTGGTTCAATCCGGAACGTTTGTTGTTTAAATACAAATTAGATCAGGGTTCAAAAGAATAGCGGCTAACTTTATATGTACATTTGTTGATGGAATAAATATTATGATAGAAAAAAAGAAAATTTTACAACAGGCGGCAGAAAAAGCCATTCTAATTGGTGTGATTCAAAAAGAGCAGACTGAAGTGCAGGTGACTGAGTATATGGATGAACTGGCATTTTTAGCAGAAACAGCCGGCGTAATTACTGTAAAAAGGTTTACCCAAAAAATGCAGCGTCCAGATAGTAAGACATTTGTAGGAAAGGGTAAACTGGAAGAAATTAAAAACTACATTCTTTTAAAAGGCGATATTGGCCTGGCCATTTTTGATGATGAACTTACTGGTTCACAGATTCAAAATATAGAAAAAGAGCTCAATATAAAAACCATCGACCGAAGTGATCTGATCCTTGATATTTTTGCAAGCAGAGCTAAAACGGCACAAGCTAAAACACAGGTGGAACTTGCGCAGTACCAATATATCCTACCCCGCCTTAGAGGTATGTGGAAGCACTTGGAAAGACAGGGAGGCGGTGTAGGTACCAGAGGGCCGGGTGAAACAGAAATAGAAACCGATCGTCGAATCGTAAAAGATAAGATTAGCCTTTTGCGAAAACGATTGGCCGAAATAGATAAACAGTCTTTTACTCAAAGAAAAGAGCGGGGAGAGTTTATCAGGGTTGCCTTGGTTGGTTATACAAACGTGGGTAAATCCACATTGATGACAATCCTAAGTAAAAGTGAAGTGTTTGCAGAAAACAAATTGTTTGCTACACTGGATACCACTACCCGTAAAATAGTTTTTGAACAAACTCCTTTTTTATTGAGTGATACGGTAGGTTTTATTCGAAAACTGCCCCATCATTTGGTAGAGAGTTTTAAAAGCACGCTAGATGAGGTTCGGGAAGCAGATGTATTACTACATGTAGTAGATATTTCTCACCCACAATATGAGGAGCAATTAGATGTTGTAAACAAAACCCTTGCAGAGTTGGGCTGTACAGACAAATCTACCATTACTGTATTTAACAAGATGGATAAATACGAAGAGCAGGTTTTTGACCAATGGCTGGAGGAAGAAGTAAAACAGGATATATTTCGTGAACTGAAGGAGCGTTGGCAAACAGAAACAAAGGGGAACTGCGTTTTTGTTTCTGCTACAGAAAAAACCAATCTGGATGTATTAAGACAAACCATTTTAAACAAGGTTAGAGAAATGTACCAGATAAGATATCCTTATAAAGCGGAATATTTTTATTAATAGTTGAATTATACAAAGGCTGAAATAAATCAGGGTTTTTGTTTAAACAATATTCTGAAGCAGTTAAACCAGCGATTTTACCAAATACCACATTCGATAAATGGCGGAAAAAGAATATACCTGGCATAAGTTGGCGGATAGTATTACCGAATTGAATTTTTCTTCAGTTGGGCTTGCAGAAGTAGAACTGGCAGGCAAAAAAATTTGTGTTGTGCTATATAAAGACCAATTATTTGCCTGTTCGGCCAAGTGCCCACATGCGGGAGGAAATATGGCAGAAGGATACACAGATGCCTTGGGAAACATCGTTTGTCCTACCCATCGTTACAAGTTTAGCCTTCAACAGGGAAGAAATAGCAGTGGTGAAGGATATTATTTAAAAACTTATCCAGTTGAAATACGCTCTGATGGGGTATTTGTGGGGTTTGAGGCAAAAAATTTCTTTAATTGGGCGAAATAGTTTTGATAAATTTTTTTGTAAAAAATAAAAACCCTTATTTTTGCAACCCCAATAAGGGTACACTCCTCCTTAGCTCAGTTGGTTAGAGCATCTGACTGTTAATCAGAGGGTCGTCTGTTCAAATCAGACAGGGGGAGCAAAACAGCAAAGGGTTTCAGACTTTATCAGTTTGAAACCCTTTTTTATTTTTATCCTATTTGCAAACTACCTTACTTTTTCTGCACTACGGTTAAAGCAATAATCCCTTTAACAAAATCTTACCGACACTCCATTAATCTTTTGACTTAAAAATCTTTCTCATGGTTGTGAACGGCTGAAAATCCCGGTTCTAACTCATGTATGAAAAAACAAATTTTACTTTTAATCGTTACCGTTAGTTCATTTGCGGCATTTGCACAAACCAATGTTTCTTTTGGAGTAAAAGCAGGACTTACTTCTGCTAGTATGCGTGGAGACGCCGTTAATAGTCTTAACAACTTGTTGGACTTTGCTAATGGTCGAATTACAACTAATAATCGAACGGGTTTTTTTGCGGGCGGTTATGCGAGTATTCCTTTGTCGGAATTAATTTCTGTAGAACCTGGTTTGTATTATACACAGAAAGGATATGAACTGAGAGGTGATTTAGGAATTAAAGGTTTGGAATTTCTTGGGGCCAATGCCAAAGCAACCTTACAATCAGATTATATTGATATTCCAATTTTGCTAAAAGCCAATCTTGGAGATGGTTTACAATTGTTTGCCGGACCACAGATTTCTTATTTAATACAATCCCAACTCAAGACATCTGCGGGGGTATTGGGATTTAATGTTTTTAAAAATACAACTGATGCTACAAGTCAGTTCAATCGCTTGGATATGGGTGTAACTGCTGGCGCAGCCTACCAGTTTAAAGGAGGGTTTAATGTTTCGGCAGCATACGATTACGGATTATCTAAAGTAGACGCTAACAAATCAGTTAATGGGTATAACAATGCGATAAAAATTGGAATTGGTATTGCGTTCTAAAATCAAAAACTCTTTTTGACAACAAATGCTTTGAATTTTCAAAGCATTTGTTGTTTAACATATAACTGTATCTATTATTAATGTATTTAAATAAATGGATGCTATTTTTGCGTTCTAGTAATTGTATTTAAAGGATAAAAAATTAATCATATGAACTTTAAAATAATTTTCCTCAGTTGTATTACAGCTGTGAGTATATTGATGGCTTGTAATAGTGAGGCACAAAAAACAAATTTGCCTGTGTCAGATTTTGAAAAAGGGATTAACGAGCAAAAAGTTCAATTGTTGGATGTTCGAACTGCAGGCGAGTATGAAAACGGGCACCTAAAAAATGCTTTACAGGCAGATTGGAACAATGACGAACAGTTTAAACAAAGAGTAAAATCACTAGATAAGAATGTACCCGTTTATACCTATTGCCTAAGTGGTGCCAGAAGTGGAGCCGCGGTTAAATGGCTGAATGCAAATGGTTATAAAGCATATAACCTTGATGGGGGTTTAAAAAGCTGGAACAATGCAGGTAAACCAATAGAGCAGAAAACAAAAGGGCTTCAAATGACGATGACCGAATATCTAAAACTGATTCCGGCCGATAAAACAGTATTGGTAGATTTTGGTGCAGAATGGTGCCCCCCTTGTAAAAAAATGGAAGTTGTTTTAAAAGAACTGGAGCAATCGCATGGTACAAAATTTATGCTCTTAAAAATTGACGGAGGAACGCAAACAGATTTGGTGAAAGAAATGAACATTGAAGAGTTTCCCACTTTTATTATTTACAAAGCCGGAAAACCCGTTTGGCAAAAACAGGGGCTTGTAGAAAAGGAAGTATTTATCCAAGAACTCTAACAACTTTAAATATTTGAATAAAAAAACCTTCGCAAGAAGGTTTTTTTTATTCAAATCAATATTCTGTATCATCTCTAAATTCTAAATGGAGTGAAGTTCGATACTGTCTTCTCCTGCAACAGGTATTTTAAATTACTTCCTTGCATAAATAAACATAAAGATGGTAATCCCAGATAAGAGGAGGCTATACAGATAATAAGATTGTAGCGGCTCTTTCTCCTTTAGCAGAAAAATAAAAGACAGAATAGGTAAAACTAACAGCAACAATAGCATTGGTAACCATAGTAATTCAAAGACGGCGCCTCCAAATGGGGAAGCGTACACGTTAAAACTCCTTGAAATTATCCAGTAAGCAGCAGAGAACAAACTTAAAATAAAAATTATTTTGCTGCTTTTTGGATTGGAATAAATTGTTGAAATACTTGCCATATCATTTTTAAATTAGATAACAATTTCAAAGTAACAAGATAGTGTAACATGCCGGATTACCAGACTTATGTTTCCAAGTTGTAAATGTTGTAAGAACTACTATTGATTATGTAAATAAAACTGCATTTAATTTTTAAAAATACTGATAGCGGGTAAAGCCTTGTTGCTAAAATCCCAAAGTGCTTGATTTTCCCAGCTTGAACAGTTGGTTGAAACGTTTCCTTTAAACGCAATAAACTCTGCACCCCAATAACAAAGACCGGTTCCTTTGGGTGTGTTTAGCATAATTGTTTTCATTTTCTGTAAAAAATCTTTTTGTCCTTGTTCTGTAGCTTGATATTCGGCAAGTATCTGATCACTTTGACCAATCACATTATTTGTGTAATCATTCCAGCCAAATGTAAATGGATAGGATGTTTCTGCAATCACAATATCTTTATTAAACTGTGTGCTAAGGGTATTTAATGAACTTTGTAAAAGGTCCAGATTTTTTCCGTGCCACATAGGATAGTAAGACAATGCAATGATGTCATAATCTAGAGCGCTGAAGTTTGAGTAAAAGGAGGTCGCATTTGTAAAACCTGCATAATGCAACATTATTTTTGTTTGAGAAGATTGATCTCTGACTCCTTTTATTCCCTGCCTGAGAAGTTCTGTCATTTGCCCCATATTGCTGTAATTACCATCGGGCCAGATAAGTCCGCCGTTTATTTCATTTCCTATTTGTATGTATTCAGGATTAATTTCTGTTACAATCTTTTTGGTATAATAGTATACACTGTCTTTTAATTGTGCGAAGCTGGCAGCAGCCCAAGCTGCAGGTTTTTGTTGTGCCCCCGGGTCTGCCCATGTATCCGAATAATGAACAGTAATCCATACTTTCATACCAAGGTTTTTAATTTCCTGAGCAAAACTTTTTACTTCATTAAAGCCGGAATGAGTATTTGCAGGATCTTTCCATAACCTAATTCTTATAGTATTAACGCCTTCATTTTTTAAGGTTGTCAACATGTCTTCAGTAACCCCAGCTCTATTTTTTGTCGAAATACCAAAAGTTCTTATTTCGGGAATAAAGGAAGCGTCTACAGCTTTTATGGTAAGTTGTTTTGTTGGTGCCGGGTCAGGAACATTTGATCCGCCCTTTCCACAGGAGCAAATCAAAACAAGTGAAAGAAACAGTAATTTGTTCATAAAACAGGTTAAAAAATTTACTAAATAAAATTACAGAAGATTCGCCAGAATCTCTTTGGTTTATAAGGCTACTTTGAAGGAAACAATGCATACATTATTTATATAAAAAAGCGAAACATAATTATGTTTCGCTTTTTAGTTGTTGTTGTTTAGAAGGCAGAAGTAGATTTTACCAACCCAATACCCAAGCAAATATCAATGGGGCTACAATTGTAGCATCACTTTCAACAATAAATTTAGGTGTATGAATATCTAGTTTACCCCAGGTGATTTTTTCGTTTGGCACAGCACCACTGTATGAACCATAAGATGTAGTGGAGTCGCTTATCTGGCAGAAATAGCTCCAAAAAGGAACATCATGCCACTCCAGGTCCTGATACATCATAGGCACTACACAAATGGGGAAATCGCCCGCAATACCACCACCAATCTGGAAGAAACCTACGCCCTTGCCTGATGAATTATTACGGTACCATTCTGTAAGCCATACCATATATTCAATACCACTTTTTACAAGGTCGGCTTTTAGTTCTCCCTTAATAACATAACTAGCAAAGATATTTCCGGTAGTACTGTCTTCCCAACCCGGACATACAATTGGAATATTTTTTTCTGCAGCTGCTATGATCCAGCTATTTTTTGGGTCAATTTCATAATACTGTTCCAACTCACCACTTAGTACAGTTTTGTATAAAAACTCATGCGGAAAATAGCGCTCGCCTTTTTCAGCTGCATCTTTCCATTGTTTTACAAGGTGTTTTTGCAATCGGCGAAAAGCTTCTTCTTCCGGTATGCAAGTATCTGTTACACGGTTGTAGTGATTTTCTAAAAGATCCCACTCATCCTGAGGTGTAAGGTCACGATAGTTAGGTACTCTTTTGTAGTGAGAATGCGCAACAAGGTTCATTACATCTTCTTCCAGGTTAGCCCCCGTACAACTAATGATAGCCACTTTGTCTTGGCGAATCATTTCAGCAAGGCTCAGGCCAAGTTCTGCAGTACTCATTGCACCAGCAAGGGTAATCATCATTTTTCCACCTTCGTCCAGGTGTGTTACATATCCTTTTGCAGCATCAATCAATGCAGCTGCGTTAAAATGTCGGTAGTGATGTTCTATAAAATTTGAAACGGGTCCTTTGCTCATGGTTTAAAATTTAGATGGCAAAAGTAATTTTTTTTTTGTACCCAGCTATGGATTTCTATTTAGCTTTATTGGCGTCGCACTCTTGTGCAGAAAACAATTACTCAACCCATTTAGTTGCTGTGTTTAACCGATAATTCAGGAATGGCTGATTTTTAGTCCGTGAAATAAAAACCTACCTTTATCTCCTAATTATATTAATATGAAATTCTTTATGCTTTTATGCAGTTTTTGCATTTTTGCGTCTTTTTCTAAAGCTCAAACCTTTAATGGTACCTGGGAGGGTAGGCTGCAAATAGCATCATCGCTTCGTATTGCATTTATTTTTTCATCCAATTCCGATGGTAGTTTAAAAGCTTCCTGGCAAAGCCCAGACCAAACGAAAGCTATCTTGCCCACAGATACTTGTTATATAAAAGCTGACAGCATTTTTACATTCGCAAAAAAATTCCGCATTGCTTTCAGAGGTAAGCTTGCAGGAGACAGTATTATTAATGGGGTTTTTACCCAAGGTGTAGATTTAGGGCTCGTTCTTAAAAAAGTTGAAAAAGTATCGGAGCTTAAAAGGCCTCAAACACCCAAACCACCTTATCCCTATATAAGCAAGACTGTTTATTTTAATAATGCTGATAAAAGCATTCGGCATGCAGGAACGATTACTTATCCTAAAATGGATTCGGGTAAAAATTATTTACGGGAACCTGTTTATCCATCTATTATTCTGATAAGTGGCAGTGGTCCACAGGATAGAGATGAAACCATTTTTGCTCATAAACCCTTTGCAGTATTGGCCGATTTTCTGACTAGAAAAGGGTTTGCTGTTTTAAGGGTAGATGATCGGGGAATAGGAGAAACTACCGGCAAGTTTGCCACCGCTACCAGTGCCGATTTTGCCAATGATGTAGAAGCGGCAATTGAATATTTAAAACAACAGCCTCAAACGGACACAGCCCATATTAGTCTCATAGGTCATAGCGAAGGAGGAATGATTGCTCCGCTAGTAGCAACCCGCAGAAACGATATCCATAGTATTGTTTTACTTGCTGGGCCTGGTATTCCCATCATAAACCTCATGGAGGAGCAAATACAGGCGGTAGCTTTTTCTGCAAAATCCGATTCTGCAGAAACCCTGGCAGGGAAAGAGTTGTTTACCATTTTTGCTAGAGAATTATTGAAAAATACCGATAGCAATAAGATTAAAATAAATGCATTTAAGACGATAGAAAAATGGGCTAAAACAAAAGATGAAAAATTGTTAGCGACGATTGGGATGAGCACAAAAGAGCAAAGAGAAGCGGCTATTGCTGTACAGTTAAGAGCAATGAATAATGAGTGGTACAGGTATTTTTTGGGATTTGACCCACAACAGTATTTAAAAAAATTAAAGTGTAATGTACTTGCATTAAATGGCGGTAACGACATACAAGTATTACCCACATCCAATCTTGCAGGCATTAGATTTTCATTAAAAAAAAGTAAGTCTCCTTATTATGAAGTGAAAGAATTGCCCGGGCTTAATCATCTTTTTCAGACTTGCAAAACCTGCACAGTAGGAGAATATGCTGAATTGGAAGAAAGCTTTTCGCCTGTAGCTTTGGAGATTATTGGAAACTGGTTGATGCAATATGGTAGATAACTAAACTGAATTTTAAGAGGAAGAACCTCACTGAAATCTTCCAGCCTTTTCACTTTTGCTTATAATCATAAAGAAATTGTAAAATATGTATTGGGACTGTTAAAAAACAGCAGCGGTTTACTATATTACTATTGCACCTATCTTTAGAGAATGAACTACCTGGCACATGCATATTTGTCTTTTAATCAACCCGAAGTATTGGTTGGCAATATGATTAGTGATTATGTAAAAGGCAAAACACAATATAATTTTTCTCCGACAGTTCAGGTTGGTATTCGCCTTCATAGGGCTATCGATGATTTTACGGACCACCATTCTGCTACAAAAGAAATCATGAATCTATTTCGGCCTTATTACCGCTTATACTCAGGGGCCTTTGTTGACATTGTATATGACTATTTCCTGGCCAATGACCGTCAAGAGTTTAATAGCGATGAAACTTTAATGGCTTTTTCCAATCAAACTTATGCCGCTCTCCAAAATTATACTGAAGTTTTTCCAATCAAATTTAAAGGAATGTTTCCTTATATGGTTTCACAAAACTGGTTATATAATTACCAGTTTGATTATGGCATACAAAAAAGTTTTAATGGTCTGGTGTACCGGGCAGCATACCTAAACGAGAGTGATATTGCTTTTGAAATATTTCAACAAAACAAAATAATCATAGAAGAGCAGTATCATATTTTTTTCGATTCTGTTAAAAAATTTGCCGCCCATACATTTCAGGATTTATTAAAGCATTGATTCTTTTATCTTTGAAAAAAAACGAATGAAAAAAATAGTTGCCATTGTATTTTTATTAACTGTAGGATTGATAGGGTTTACGCAATCCAAACTTCCTCCGATGGATAAATCACCACTGGATATGGCTTATTATCCAGATAATTATCCTGTGTTAAAAATTCAGGATAAAGCAACAGAGCCGCTGCTTGCAAGAGCTATTTACAGCCGACCACAAAAAAACGACAGGGTTGTATTTGGTGAATTGATAGAGTATGGTAAAGTGTGGAGACTTGGAGCCAACGAGGCTACTGAAATTGAATTTTTCCAAAATGTAAAAATTAGTAATGTAAAAATTAAAAAAGGCCGTTATACGCTTTATGCTATACCTAATCCAACCAAATGGACTATTGTTTTAAATAAAGAAAATGATACTTGGGGATCATTCAGGTATGACCCTAAAAAAGATATTGTGAGAATGGATGTATCTGTAGAAAAACTGGAGCTGAAAGCAGAATCTTTTTCATTAATTTTTGAAAAAATAAATGGTGGTTTTAATTTGTCTGCATTATGGGACGATGTGAAAGTTTCATTGCCTATTTATCTACAATAATTATACATGAAAATAACAACCAAATTATTTGCAACTGTTTTTGTTTTTTTGATTGTCTTATTACTAGAGGCTTGCGACTGCCAAAAAACAAACACTTCTCAATCTTCGGCAACTGATACACTTAATTTAATCAAAGGGAGTCAATATACAGTGATTGATCAATCGCCTATGGATATTAGTTATTGCCCGGATGAGTTTCCAGAAAACAAATTGGCAGGAACTTCAATTCAGGAATCTCCCATTGCCAGGGTTATTTACAGCAGGCCACACAAAAAAGGAAGATTGATTTTTGGAAGTAATGAAAAAAGCCTTTGCAAATACGGAAATTCATGGAGGCTTGGAGCTAATGAAGCAACAGAAATTTCTTTTTTTCAACCTGTAAATATTGAAGGAAAAAATGTGGGTGCAGGCAGGTATACAATGTATTGTATACCCTTTGAGGATAAATGGGTGATTGTACTAAACAGCAATATTGATAGTTGGGGCTTACAGATAGACACTTCAAAAGACCTTATGCGTTTCGAAGTTCCTGTACAGAAACAAAGTCCGGCTATTGAAGATTTTACAATCGTTTTTAATGCTGCTACTTACGGTTCCGATATGTTGATGGCTTGGGACGATGTGAAAATATTATTACCCATTAGCTATTCTAAATAATCATTTAGTAGTCGCCGTATTTAATAAATTTATAAAGTTTGATTATTTCTTAAAAAATTTGTGGGCAAATAAGGCCATTTGAAAATTGGCTCATTTGTCTTCGTATATTTACAGCATGTGTGGAATAGCAGGCATTATTTCTTCCAATGAAACCATTATTCATCTTTCTTTGCTCCAGCGAATGGCTCAGACATTGGCACATCGTGGTCCTGATGGTGATGGGTTTTGGATAAATGAAAATAACACAGTGGGGCTTGCACACAGAAGACTGGCCATCATTGATCTTTCTCAAGCAGCAGCGCAGCCTTTACATTATGCAAAAAGATACAGCATCACTTACAATGGTGAAATTTATAATTATATAGAACTTAGAAAAAGTTTGCAAAAAGCAGGATATACTTTTTATACAAAAAGTGATACAGAAGTAATTCTTGCAGCATACGACTTGTATAAAGAAAAATGTGTTCATTATTTTGACGGTATGTTTTCTTTTGCCATATGGGATGAAAAAGAAAAACAATTTTTTGCAGCGAGAGACCGATTTGGCGAAAAACCATTTTATTATTACTCAGATGAGGGGCTTTTTGTTTTTGCCAGTGAAATGAAAGCATTGTGGGCTGTGGGTATACCAAAACAGATAGAAAATAAAATGTTGCTCAATTATCTAGCGTTGGGCAATGTGCAGAACCCAGCAGATAAATCGCAAACTTTTTACAGTGATATTTTTTCATTACTACCAGCGCATTATTTGCGGCTTGATGCAAGTACACAAAAAATTACCATAACCAATTACTGGGACTTGGATAAACAAGCTGTACTTAACTTGCCCGATGAGGAGATTCTGGAACATTTTGAAAAACTGTTTAATAATTCCGTTTCCCGAAAATTAAGAAGTGATGTTCCTGTGGCAGCAAGCCTTAGCGGGGGGCTGGATAGCAGCAGCATAACTCAGAGCATCATCAAGCAGCAGCAAAAACACACGGGCTCTAAAAATTTTAAAACCTTTTCAGCGGTATTTCCTGGTTTTGAAAAAAACGAACAACCCTATATTGATAAGGTAGTAGAACAGTTTTCTTTAGAAAATTATAAAGTTACTCCTACGGCCGACGGGCTAATAGCAGATTTTGAAAAACTATGTTATCATCAGGAAGAACCATTTCCATCTTCTAGTATATATGCACAATACAAAGTGTTTGAATTGGCAGCACAACACAAAATAAAAGTGATGATAGATGGACAGGGTGCAGATGAAACATTGGCCGGTTATAACAAATACCTTCATTGGTATATACAGGAACTACTAACTAGAAATAAGTTTGCATTGGCTAAAAAGGAACGTCATTTGTTTAATGAACATAAGATGATGATGAAATGGGGAATAGAGAATTTACTTGCGGCCTATTTCCCTTCACATGTAGCAATTGCATTGGAGGAAAAAGAATATAAAAAAATTGTACGTCATCCCGATATTAGTAAAAATCTATTATCTGTTATTAATGGACGTGCATGGGATGGTATTCATAAACCCATTGTTACAAAACTAAACGATATCCTGTATTTTAATACTATGGAATTTGGCCTGGAAGAACTACTTCGATATGCTGATCGAAACAGTATGGCACATGGCGTTGAAGTGCGACTACCCTTTTTGGATGCCGCCCTAGTACAATTTGTATTTTCTTTGCCTTCCAGGTATAAAATTGCTGATGGCTATACCAAAAATATCCTTCGCAGGACTATGAATGGAAAATTACCAGATTCGGTGGTATGGCGTACAGACAAAGTTGGTTACGAACCTCCTCAGCTACTATGGATGCAAAATCCTGCTCTCACAGAATATATATATGAGGCTAAAAAGAAACTGGTTCATGCAGACCTTCTCAAACCTCACGTACTTGAGAAAAAAATTGTTCCCCTTGCCGCTCATGATCCCGAAAATAACGACTGGCGATATCTATGTGCATCTAGACTGATGTAAGATTTAACGGTGCTATTGAGGTTATTATATTTATTTTTGCTGCTCATTAATGATATATCATGAGTATAGAAAATAACAAATCAAAAAATCTGGGTACAAAATTCATCCATGCAGGTATGGTGCCAGATCCAAGTACAGGCGCAATCATGACGCCTATTTATCAAACCAGTACTTATGTACAGGAAGCTCCCGGTGTTAATAAAGGATATGAATATGCCCGAAGCCAAAATCCTACCCGCAAGGCATTGGAAGACGCTTTGGCTATAATTGAAAATGGCCAATATGGCCTAGCTTTCAGTAGTGGTGTTGCCGCTACCGATGCGGTGATAAAATTACTAAACCCTGGCGATGAAGTAATCGCTGCCAATGATATGTATGGCGGTACTTATCGTTTATTTACAAAGATTTTTGCCAAGTACGGTATTAAATTTATTTATGTGGATACTACCAATCCTCAAAATATTCAGACAGCCATTACCGCTAAAACAAAATTGATTTGGATAGAAACACCTACCAATCCATTAATGAACATTACAGATATAGCTGCAGTAGCAGCAATTTCAAAAGCTGCTGGATCATGGTTATGTGTAGACAATACTTTTGCCTCGCCTTATCTGCAAAACCCACTAGACCTTGGTGCAGATATCGTAATGCATTCTTCTACCAAATACCTAGGTGGACATAGCGATGTGATACAGGGTGCGCTGATTATGAATGATGCTTCACTCAGAGAACAATTATATTTTATTCAAAAAAGTTGTGGTGCTGTTCCCGGTCCAATGGATTGTTTTCTGGTTTTACGTGGTATAAAAACCCTTCATGTGCGTATGAAAGCCCATTGCGAAAATGGATTTTTAATTGCTCATTTTTTGCGCAAACACCCTAAAGTTGCCCATGTTTATTGGTGCGGATTTTCCGATCACCCAAATCATGATATTGCTAAAGTGCAGATGCGTGGCTTTGGAGGCATGATGAGTTTTACATTAAAAGACGATAGCATTGATGCGGCAACCAAAGTGCTTTCTTCTACTAAATTATTTGCATTAGCAGAAAGTCTGGGTGGCGTAGAGTCATTGATTAATCATCCTGCAAGCATGACCCATGCCAGTATTCCAAGGGAAGAGCGCATTAAAAACGGTTTAAGCGACGGACTGATAAGATTAAGTGTGGGTATTGAAGATGCCGATGATCTTATTGAAGATTTAACACAGGCAATCGGATAATTTTATGAGCCAAAAAACAACCATACTTTTTTATACAATAGTTGGTTTATTTATTCTTACAAACGTTCACGCACAAAGCAGGTTGCAGGATACAGCTTTATCTGTGTTTGTTAAGACACAATTAGATAGTTTGTATGAAAAAGAAAAGTTTCCAGGGATATTGGTAGGAATAAGGAGTGGCGGAAAAAATGAATACTATACCGTTGGGTTTGCTGATAAGGAGGCAAAAAAACAATTTAATGCCAACACTTTTTTTGAGGCTGGAAGTATTACTAAAACATTTACAGCATTTGTTTTGCAATCAGTATTACGGGATTTTAAACTGAGCGATACGGCTTCAATTCTTAACTATTTACCGGATTCTGTGCAGCAGAATAAAGCATTAGAAAAAATAACTTACCTGTCCCTCATGAATCATACAGCGGGCTTTCCTCGTTTGCCCGACAATATGAAACTCGAAGAGAATGATCTGCAGCCCTACCAATACTATGATTCAAAAATGCTATTTACTTATCTGAAAACCGCAAAACCCTCAGATAAAAAAAGGATGTCTTATTCTAATCTGGGTATGGCACTGGCGGGAGTAATGGCAGAAAGGATATCGGGCAAAACATATGAAACATTGCTTGATAAATATATTTTTCTTCCATTTAAAATGGTGAATGCCCAGAAATCAATTGCAAATTCAAATAATAAAAGCCAAGGATATCTGGATGATTCAACCAAGTCTGTTTATTGGAATATGAATGTAATGTCGCCAGCAGGTGGGTTAAAATGCAGTGCCGAAGAAATGCTTACATATTTAAGTTGTTTGAGCAAACCGATCAATAAGAAATCTGGCGATATCATCGATACATTACTGCAACCCACTATTACTTTAAGCCTCTATCAAATATTAGGCAGAGCTTGGTTTATTCAGCAACAAAAAAACAAGCCATCCTTTTATTGGCACAATGGAGGCACTTACGGCTTCTCTACATTTGCAGCATTTTTAAAAGATACCGACCAGGCTGTAATTATTGTTGTAAATAAATTTAACAGCAATAAAATTTGTGATGATTTAGGGGTTTCTATCATAAAAAAAATGCAGGAATGATAGACGAAAAGTTGGTTGCCTTTTTAAATGAAAAAGTAAAAAAATACAACCAGCCTGATTTTATATCAGTTGATCCTATTTGTATTCCACATCGGTTCACTAAAAAGCAGGATATTGAAATAGCCGGTTTTTTTGCGGCCATTTTTGCCTGGGGTAATCGTACTACCATCATTAATAAGACCAGTGAATTGATGGCTTTGATGAATAATGCCCCGCATGATTTTTGCCTGAATCATACAGATGAAGATTTGAAAAAGTTACTTTCTTTCAAACACCGCACTTTTAATGCAACTGATCTGTTGTATTTTATCCAGTTTTTTCACATGCACTATACGCTTCATTCATCTTTGGAAACGGCTTTTACACAATGGATGAAAAAAAATGATACTAATATTGAAAATGCTTTAAATGGATTTTATCAGTATTTTTTTTCTTTGCCTGACGTTCCGAGCAGAACATTAAAACATATTGCATGCCCAAATAAAAAGTCTGCTTGTAAACGTATTAATATGTATTTACGTTGGATGGTGAGAAAAGATAAATGTGGAGTGGATTTCGGAATCTGGGAAAAAATAGCTCCATCTCAATTGATTATACCTCTTGATGTTCATGTAGCAAGAGTAGCAAGGCATTTTAATATTTTAACACGCCCGCAAACGGATTGGCAGGCAGCCGTGGATCTAACAGCGCAAATGAAACAATTAAATAAAAAGGATCCTGCCAGATATGATTTTGCCCTATTTGCATTGGGAGTACTGGAAAAATTCTAAGTAACTTTAGCATGTAGATAAATATAAATGAAAGACAAGCTAGACCATAATATTATTAATATTGTATTTGCTGCAACTGACGAAGTTGCTGTAAAGGATAAAAGGTTGTCAGAGGAATTGTCTGCATATATAAATGATTTGATCATTCATGATTTCGAGAGGCTGGTATCATTGCTTTATAGAATAGATATTGATGAAAAAAAACTTAAATCTCTGTTGTCATTTCATCCTGATATCAATTCGGGCGATACAATTGCTGCAATGATCATAGAAAGGCAGTTGCAAAAAATAAAATCCCGGCAAGCAAGTAGACGGGATGAAAACAGGATGAGTGAGGAAGAAAAGTGGTAGTTATAAAAAGACTTATGCTTCTTTATTAGGACTTGATACGTACATTAGTTTCTGAATTTCTGCTTTATTGTCTTTTTCTTTTTTAAGATCGAACATAGTACCAAATACATGATCCCATAAAGTACTGCTTACCCCAAACCCTAAATCATTTTCTTTGTAATGGTGAAGGTGGTGATTTCTCCAAAGTCCTTTCATCCATTTAAAAGGAGGATTCATTGCATGTATCGCATAGTGCATACTTCCATAAATAAGATAGCCCAACATAAATCCCGGAAAAAATGGGAAAGCTTTACTTCCTAAAACAGTATAAAAAAGCAGGAAAAATATCGAAGCTATGATAAGGCTAGGCACAGCTGGCATAAACAACCTTTCTTTATCTCTTGGATATTCGTGATGGTTGCCGTGTAATACATAATTTATTCGTTTTCCTTTTTCTGTTTCAGGGTGATGGTGAAAAAGAAAGCGGTGTAATATATATTCTGTAAAACTCCAGAAAAACATTCCGCCAATAAAAATTACCAATACGTTTACCCCCGAAAGCGACAAGTTATTAATTGCATAAAACGGGAAATAAAGTAATATCGGCGAATAAATTCCCCATATTACTAGAGGATGTGTTTTAGTAAGGTATTCCAGGTACTGATTTTTAAAAAGCTGAGCCTGGCCCTTGTTGTGTATTTTTTCAAATTTCATTGTACTTACGAATTACTCATAAAGATAAATAATTGCTTTATAAAATGAAAGTAATTACTCTTATAAACGGTTACAATTAAGGATAAATATATTTATTTCTATTTCGGATGCCTATTTTTATCTAGCTAAATCTAGGAATGCGATTAAAGTCATAGAGGATTATTTGCATACTTTTGCTGCTTAAAATAAACAAATGAAACTTGTTACCTATTTAAAAAACGATCATCCCCAGTTGGCGTTAATGGTAGATGGGATGTTATATGATACAGAGATGCTTCATCCCGACTTACCCGTGAGTATGGCAATGTTTTTAAACTACTGGGATGATGTGATGCCACTAGCAAAAGCGGTAGAACAAAGAATAAAAGAAGGGTTGGTTCGTAATGTAATGGCAGCGTCATTTGAGGGGGCAGAAGTTATAGCTCCGGTACCGCATCCTACAAGTTGCAGAGACGGCTACGCATTTAGGCAGCATGTTGCGGCTGCTAGGCGAAATAGAAAAGTAGAAATGATACCCGAATTTGACCATTACCCTATTTTCTATTTTACCAATCATAATAGTATTCAGGGGCCTGGAGATGTATATTGTATGCCAGATCATTTTGAGAAACTGGATTTTGAGCTTGAAGTCGCGATAGTCGTTAACAGGCCATGCAGAAATATCAAAGCTGCCGATGCAGATGAGTACATAGGAGGCCTTATGATTATGAATGATATGAGTGCAAGAAAATTGCAGATGGAAGAAATGTTGTTAAACCTTGGGCCAGCCAAAGGAAAGGATTTTGCTACCTGTATTGGACCAATGCTGGTAACATTGGATGAACTGGAACAATTTGAAGTGTCTTGTAAGGAAAACCACACAGGCAAATCATGGAACTTGGGCATGAAATGCAGTGTAAATGGTATTCAGGTAAGCCAGGGCAATGTGAGTGAAATGGACTGGACTTTTGCAGAAATTTTGGAGCGTTGCAGTTATGGTGTAAACCTTTATCCGGGAGATGTAATCGGTAGCGGCACAGTTGGCACGGGTTGTTTTTTGGAACTAAACGGAACAGGTAAATTAAATGACCCTAACTATACCGAGCAATGGCTGCAGGCAGGCGATGTGGTAGAAATGGAGATTGATGGTCTTGGAAAATTAAGTAATACGATTGTTAAAGAAGGAAGTGATTTAAGCCTGTTGGCCTTAAAAAAAATTAACCCATAATACCTACCAATAAATAATAATTTTAACCAACAAGTTATGCTTCTCAAATTAAAAGACCTCTCCGCCGCCGATGTTCAAAACTATTTGCAGCATGCGATTGCCCCAAGGCCAATTTGTTTTGCATCTACAATTGATAAAGAAGGAAATGTAAACCTCTCTCCTTTTAGCTTTTTTAATTTGTTTAGTAGTAATCCTCCCATTTTAATTTTTTCTCCAGCCAGGCGGGTAAGAGATAATAGCACCAAACATACACTCGATAATGTTGAAGAAATAAAGGAAGTTGTTATTAATATCGTTGATTACGATATGGTTCAACAGGTTTCACTTTCAAGCTGCGATTATCCCAAAGGAACCAATGAATTTTTGAAGGCAGGATTTACAGAAGAAAAAGCAACGATGGTAAAACCTCCAATGGTAAAAGAAAGCAAGATAAAGCTGGAGTGCAGGGTAAATGAAATAAAACCATTAGGTACAGAAGGGGGCGCAGGAAATTTGATTATTTGTGAAGTACTTTGTATGCATATTGACGACGATATTATTGACGAAAATGGAAAGATAGATCAGGCAAAGCTGCATCATGTGGCAAGATTAGGTGGAGATTGGTATTGTAAAGTTGATGAAACCAATTTGTTTAAGGTAGCAAAACCTAATACACAATTAGGTATAGGGATTGATAGTTTACCAACAGCTGTTAAAAACAGCAAAATACTTACTGCAAATAATTTGGCACAATTAGCCAATGTGAATGAACTGCCATTGGTAGATCCGGCTTTCAATGACGATAAACTTAAAAATATTATTCAGTACTTTTCTATTAATCCTGAAGATATGGAGGTAGAGCTACATAATTATGCAAAACAATTGCTTAACCAGGCTAAAGTAGAGGAAGCGTGGCAGGTATTGCTGGCATTAAACTAATAACCTTTTAATGATTAAAAATAAATAATCCTTTAACTTTTGATCATGGAACAATAATTTAAATTTGCTCTATGAAACAGTTGATTTTTTTAATACTGCTACCCTCCCTTTGTTTTGCCCAAAAAAAATATGAGTATAAAAATTTGGTTCTTGAAGGCGGCGGCGTTCGTGGGCTTGCTTATGCAGGAGTATTTAGTGTATTGGAGGCGAAGGGTATTTTACAGCAAATTGAAAATGTAGGAGGGACATCAGCAGGCTCTATTGCCGGTATGATGATAAGTATCGGTTATTCTGTAAATGAAATAGACAGTGTAATGATGGAACTTCCTGTACAAAGATTTAATGATGGCAAAGGAGGTATTGTTGGTAAATACAGAAGGTTTAGAAATGATTTTGGAATTTATAAAGGTAAGGTCTTTGAAAAATGGATGCAGGATATTGTAGCATATAAAACCGGAAATCCATTTCTCACATTCGAACAATTGCATCAACTCCATTTAAAAGATAGTTTCTATAAAGACTTTTACTGCACTGGGACCAACCTAAGTAAGCAACGGCTCGAAATATTTTCTTATATCCACACTCCATCAATGCCAATTGCACTTGCAACAAGAATCAGTAGCGGAGTTCCTTTGTACTTTGAACCGGTAGCCTTAGACAACCAGCTTAATAAAATTAAAAAAGCAGATACACTTTCTTTTGTAAATTATTATGTAGATGGAGGGATGTTAAGTAATTATCCTATCAGTATTTTTGATACCTGCGAAGACAATAGTTCTAATCCTTTATTTTGTAATAAACTTAAATTTAATACTCAAACCATCGGCATTAAACTTGAAAGGCCTCAGCAGATAGATTCTTTATATAATAACAGTAACATCATACCAGCATACGACATCAATAAATTATCAGAATATCTTTCTGCCTTTTCCAATCTCTTAATGGAGACCTTAAGCAGAAAATATCCTGGCTTAGAGAACGAAAAGGGCAGAACAATTTATGTAAGTCAGGGTAATATTTCTTCTAAGATAAAAAAAACAAAAGAGGAGGATAAACTGCTCCTCTATGAAAATGGAGTAAAAGCGGCTAATTATTTTTTTGAGGAAAAGAATTATTAAAATTTTTGACCAAAAACCTTTTTCAAAATATCTGTTGATCTTGCATTAAAATTGGTCCTGATATTTACCTCTTCCTTTGCAATTAGATCAAACATAGCATTGGTAGCCCTTTCTGTAACAAAGGCAGACAGGTCAGGGTTAACCTTTTTAAAAGTGGTTGGAAGGTTATTGTATTTGTTTACGAGGTCGCCATAATACTTTGTGGCATCTACTTTATCTAATGATGCCTTAATAACAGGGTTAAATGCTGCCGTTAATTTATCGGTAGTTTTTACTCTAAAAAAATGGGTGGCGCTGCTGTCACCATTTTTAACAAGCCCAATAGCATCCTGCAAGGTCATATTTTTGATGGCATCTATAAAAATAGGTTTTGCATATCCTGCTGCATCTTCTGCGCCACGATTTATCTGCAAAATGGCTTTATCTACTATATTGTTAAAACCTAGCGTTCTTAAAGTGTTCTCAATTTTTTTTGCATCCGGAGGAAGCAATATTTTATAAGCCGCATCTTTAAAAAATCCATCTACTGTATTTAACTGTAATACAGATTTGGCGAGGCCTTGCCCCAAAGCCTCTTTTATTCCGGTTGCAGCTTCCTGTTGTGTAATGCCTCCAAGTCCTGTTGTGGCAGGCAAATTACTTAAAACATCACAAGAGCTAAAGCTAGCTGTAAGGGCTAAAAGGGTAAATAATTTGCGCATGATTAAATCTTTTGATTTAGCACTGCAACTATTTTGCCAATTTATTGTTGAAAACAATCACTTACTAATTGAAAGATGCTTTTTATATAGGCTTGGTTGCCTGCTGCACAACATTTACCTTTGCAGCCGAATTAAAAAAATATGAGTACACAAAATTTATCTGAGCAGGAACTTATCCGCAGAGAAAAACTTCAGGAGTTGAATAAAATGGGCATTGATGCTTATCCGGCAGCTTTGTATCCTGTAAATACATCATCATCCTACATTAAGGAAAATTATAAGGGTGAAGAAAATAAGCAGGATTTTGCCGATGTCTGTATTGCGGGTCGTATCATGAGTGTAAGGGATATGGGGAAAGCAAACTTTGCAGTATTGCAGGATGCGGTTGGTAAAATTCAGTTTTATATAAAGCAGGACGATATCTGTCCTGGTGAAGATAAAAGTCTATATCAAAATGTTTGGAAGAAACTATTGGATCTTGGAGATATCATTGGTATAAAAGGATATGTTTTTACAACCAAAACTGGTGAGACTTCTATCCATGTAAAAGAATTTACACTTTTGTCTAAATCTTTAAAACCATTGCCGGTTGTTAGAGAAAAAGAAGGGGAAACTTTTGATGAAGTTACGGACCCTGAATTCAGGTACCGCCAGCGTTATGCAGACCTTATCGTTAATCCCGGGGTGAAAGAAACTTTTATTAAGCGAACCAAAATGGTTAATGCTATCCGTGAGTTTTTGAATGAGCGGGGTGCCCTCGAAGTAGATACACCGGTATTACAAAGTATTCCGGGGGGCGCAGCTGCAAGGCCTTTTACTACCCACCACAACGCATTAGATGTACCAATGTATATGCGTATTGCTAATGAACTGTATTTGAAAAGACTCATCGTAGGAGGTTTTGAGTGGGTATATGAATTCAGCAGAAACTTTAGAAATGAAGGGATGGACAGAACCCATAATCCGGAATTTACGGTCCTTGAGTTCTACGTAGCTTATAAAGACTATGAGTGGATGATGGAAACAACCGAGCAATTGCTGGAGAAGGCAGCACTTGCTACTAATGGGGTATCAAAAGTATTGGTTGGAGAAAATGAAATTGATTTTAAAGCGCCTTACAAAAGAATTACCATGTATGATTCTATCAAAGAATTTACAGGTTTTGATATCAGTGAAATGGATGAAGATGGCATCAGAAATGTTTGTAAAGAATTAAAAATTCATGCAGATGAAAAATGGGGAAAGGGCAAACTGATTGACGAAATATTCGGATCTAAATGCGAAGGGAATTATATTCAACCAACATTTATTACCGACTATCCGGTAGAAATGAGTCCGCTTACCAAAAAGCATCGCAGCAAACCCGGATTGGTAGAGCGTTTTGAATTGATGTGTAACGGAAAGGAAATAGCCAATGCCTATAGTGAGTTAAACGATCCACTAGAACAAAGAGAACGTTTTGAAGAGCAAACAAAATTGATGGAACGTGGCGATGACGAAGCTATGTTTATCGATTATGATTTCTTAAGAGCATTGGAGTATGGAATGCCGCCAACCAGTGGTATTGGTTTTGGGATAGACAGAATTGCGATGTTGTTAACCAATCAACATTCTATTCAAGATGTGTTGTTTTTTCCAATGATGCGTCCGGAAAATTTGGATTAGTAAAATCATAAAGGAGTTTATAAAAAAAGTGCAAACAACTGTTTGCACTTTTTTATTCTATCTAATTAAGGTTAGTATTCCTTTTCTAAATTGTTTTTTCCCGTTAAACAGATAATCGGCCATCCACACAAATGTTCCAGTATTAGGCTTGTCTTCTTTATAAATACCGTCCCATTTTTTAAATGGATCGTTGCTCATGAAAATGCGTTGACCGTAGCGGTTATAAACAGAAAGCGTATAGTTTTTTACCGCAGATAAATTTCCCAACGGACCAAAGCCATCATTGTAAGTATCGTTATTAGGAGTAAAAGCGTCGGGAAAATATATATCTGTACAATCAACGGTTACCTTAACAGTATCACTGCCACTACATCCTGCTGCATTTGTAATTTTTACAAAGTAAGTGCCTGCTGTCGATACAACAAAAGTAGGATTGGTAGTATTATCCTGCCATTGGTAACTTGTAAAATTTCCCGGATTTAATACGGCAGTTTGACCGGTACAGATAGAAAAGTCTGCGCCCAAATTAACGGAAACAGTATTTACCTGATTTTTTACAACAAGGCTTCCTGAATTGGTATTACATCCGTCAGCATCGGTAACCAGCAGAGAATAATTACCTGCGGCCAAATTTTGTATGGAAGAAGTATTAGCTCCATTTGACCATACATATTGAAAAGGTGTTTTTCCTCCGCTTACATTGGTTGTAATAGAACCATTATTTGATGAACAGCTTGCATCTGTAACCGATGAATTAAGAATAATGGGTGTAGGATTTTCTAAACTAAAAAGAGTTGAAACGCTGCATGCATTTATAGAACTTATTGAAACAGTATATAGACCCGCTCCAACATTGCTGATGGTTGAAGTAGTTTGTGCAGGAGTAGTACTCCAGTTATAAAAATACGGAGTATTGCTACCGCTGGCTGTTACTGTTAATATGGCGTCAGCAACTCCAACACAACGCCCTGGCCAGGTAGTCGATGGAGTAGAACCAATAATAACAACCTCTTTATTGGTTGTAACAGGAGGGCCTATTACAAAAGTTGTTATTAGTGTAACATTGTATGTGTCAGGCGTAGAATAAATATGACTTGTATTACCAATAGTGGATGTATTACTTATTCCAGATGCAGGGTCGCCAAAATTCCA
>CANNJE010000006.1 GCA_947504605.1 Chitinophagaceae bacterium | reverse complement strand
GGAACAATAAGTTCTTACCAATGGGTAAAAATAGGAGGCCCTGCTTCTGGCACAATAACGAATGCGACAGCGGCTGTAACAAGTGCCACCGGATTGGTTCAGGGAGTTTATCGTTTTCAACTTACGGTCACTGATAATGCAGGAGCAACCGGGAAAGATACAATGCAGGTAACCGTAAATGCAGCGGCGAATATAGCACCTACAGCAAATGCAGGTTTGGACATGATAATTTATCTGCCTCAGGACAGTATAAGCTTTACAGGAACTGGGTATGATACAGATGGTTTTATAGCTTCTTTTAGCTGGAGAGTTCTTAGTACGTCAAGTCAATATTTATTCACTGCTTCTAATAATCAACAAACACAAATTAAAAATTTAATTCAGGGCGTGTATGAAATAGAATTATCTGTAACCGATAATAATGGCGCCAAAGGATATGATACTATTAAATTGACAGTTGGAAGTAGCAGACAATCGATTACAAAAGAAAAAGTAAATGTTTATCCCAACCCTGTAATTGATATTCTTAATGTAGAACTGGAAAGTCCTGTAATTAACAAATCTATTTTAATGCAACTATTTGATAGCCGTGGAGCAAAAATTTATCAAAAAATAGTACAATTAAGTGGAGCGAGCAGACTCGAAAAAATTGATATGTCAAGGCTTGAAATAGGAACCTATTTGTTACAAGTGAATTATGGAAATGAAAATAAAGTCGTAATAAAAGTGATCAAAATGTAGTCATACATATTAAACAAATGTTCTGTAAAATGAATGGGTAGCTATTTGAAGCATCGGTTGATCAGCTTTTGAATCGCCATAGCAATAAATTGTTGTAAAGTCTGTGAGGTTGAATATTTTGTTTATTCGGCAGACTTTTTCTTTTTCATTACAATTTTCCCCTTCTAGTTTTCCGGTAATTTTATGCTCCGTTACTTTTAGGCGGGTGCAAATAAATTGAAGGTTATTAGAGATACACCAAGGGGCAACCCAGTTTTCTGCAGAAGCAGACACTATAATTACAGGCGTGTTATTTAATAAATGATTATCTATAGCATCCTTTGCTTCTTTTTTGATTAAATCAGGAATTACCTTGTTGCTAAAATCCTTGCATAAATTATTAAAAGACTGCAAATCTGAGTCTCCGAAGAAATAGCTGAGTAATTTTTCTTTAGCAGTTTGTTTACTTATAATACCCAGTTTCATTGAAATAAGCCATGGAGAGAGTATAAACATTCCAATAAGGTATGAAAGCCCACCAGTTTTGAATTTGGCCAGTTCCAGCATGGTATCCTTACTTGTAATTGTACCATCAAAGTCGAAAAATGCGATACTTTTTTGCAAATGAAATTATTTAAAAATACTAATATCTTTTACGTATAAAATCAAATAAAAACTGATGATCCATAAGAGTATGGTGGCTTGAATAAACCTGTCTTTATATAAAATTTTTGTAGGCGATTGAGAATCCTGTTGAACATAAATAAGTTGTAAATATCGAAATATGCCTGCTAGTACGAATAAGCAGGTATAATATAAACGATAAGTTTGTAATCTTTCTACAATTTCAGGAGATGTTGTGTACATGAAATAAGCAACAATGATAACTGCACATATAAGGGACAGTGCGGTATTGATAAAATCCAGATTGTATCCTTTTACTGCTTTACGCATATCATTACCAGATGATAGTTTTAGTAAAACATCATCCCTTCTTTTCGCAATTGCCATAAATAGCGCCAATAAAAAAACCATTATGGTCAACCATTCACTTAGCCCAACTTTAGCAATTACAGCACCCGCTTTTACCCTCAAAACAAAACCAATTGATATAATAATGATATCAAGAATTGGAATATTTTTGAGCCCGAAGGAATAGGCTAGATTCAAGAAAAAATAGATACCTAAAACAAACATGAACTTATCCCTAATGAACCACGCTGCAGTAAAACCTGATATTAAAAAAACAAAAGCTACTAAAAGACCAGTACTTTTTTTAACTGTTCCTGAAGCAAGTGGCCGGTTTTTTTTAATTGGATGTTTTTTATCATCTTCGATATCTCTATAGTCATTAATGATATAAATACTGCTTGCGACCAGGCTAAAGCAGATAAATCCACCAAGTAATTCTATAAGTACCGAGCCGTCAAAAAATAACCCGGCAAAAAAAATCGGGATAAATAAAAAGAGATTTTTGGCCCAGTCTTTTGGTCTTATGAGTTGAAAATATGCTTTCATTATAAAGTAATATTATTAGCAATGTTGTCTTTAGTTACTTTTATTTCTTGCTCTATTAGCCATAAAAGCATTGGCAGCATGATGATTACCAATGGTACTATGAAGAGTCTAGTTTGGTAAGCTACAACTGATATAAAATGTACAGCAAACCAAATTGGAACTAAAAATAGAAACCACTTTTTTAGCAAATAAGGAAAGCTTTTAAATTTATACAGGATAATTAAAGGAATTACAGCAAAGGTTCCTATTAATTCCATAAATGCTTTTACTCCTACAGCACTGAAAAGATTAAGTTTTAACATTGGCCAGCCTGCTTCAGCTTTAAATACCTGTTGTGGCTTATAACCGAAATGTATCCGCAGTCCTATAAATACAATTATAAAAATAAAATATAATGCTGCCGTAAATATCCATGTTTTGGTGCCTGGTAATATAATTGCTTTAATGCTTTGTGCATTAAATTTAAATGAGGAAAAATCAGTTAGCGAAATAAAATATAGTGCTGGGATAAGAATACCAGTTTCTCGATTAAATGCTGCTAGTAATGTTATTGGAATAAGGATAACCGGATTTTTTTTATATACGATTACATTGGCAGTTATCAGGTAAAAGATGATATCCATGTACGTATTAAAAGAAAGGTCTGCAACCGCTACCGCATTACCCATGGCCAGAGCAAGAAAGTTGATGCCTAAGAAAATAAGCCATTTGCTTTTTATAAAATAACTCCAGAGTTTCCATGCCAGAAAAAAGATCAGGAGATGTTCCACAAATCTGAAGAGTATGAAAACAATCATATACTTCATTGCACCCGGGGTTTGCATCAATTTTACAAATTGATCTGTTTCATTGGTGGTTCCGCTTGTATTTTGAATGGAGAAATGTAATTTTTCTTCGATAGGATAAACTTTATCAATTGTGTTGTTATATATCCACAAAATTGCTTCAATAGTATAGGGGCAAAGTACCCTGTATTGCCAAGGATTATAGTAGTCGGATCTTTTTTCAATTACAGCTTTATGTCTTTCATAGGTAAGCAGTCCGTTACTGTAATAAAAGTTTCTATAGATTGGGAACACAGCAAGTATTGCAAAACAAAAACATATAAACCAGGTTCCAATTCGATTATTTTTTTGAAACGATTGTGTAGTGGGGGTATACATACATGGTCCTTTTTTCTTGTTCAATAATATTTAGTCCGTTTTTTGTTAATAGCGTTTTTGCTTTTTCAAAACTTATTTCGTTACCAATTTCTCTTGCAAAAATAAGGTCGTGCATTTTGTTGAAATAAACCAGCGGGCTTCCCGCATTAATATCCTTTAAAACCAATCTAGCACCGGGCTTTAATGATTTTGCAAGATCTCTGATAAAATTTTCCTGAAATGTTTTTGGAACATGATGTAATACATCAATGAGGTAAATAATATCCATTTCCCCAAGTTCGTTAGGGAAATTTAGCCCGTCGTATTCCGCAAAATTATATTTATGCAAAGGCAGTGTGCTAAAAAGACTCTGTGCGTTTTCAATTAGTTTTTTACTTATTTCTATTCCATACATATAAGATGGTTGGGCAAATTCTGAAAGCAGTAAAAGGAACTGGCCGGAACCACACCCAACGTCTCCAACTTTTTCACCTGGCTTCACCAATTTAATAAGGTTGATAAAAGGACAAATCAGGGAGCGGTATTTTATCTTCAAGCTATCAATAAAACCAGCCCCTCTAAATTTCATTTTTAAAAACCGGATGATGGCAGGATTGTTTACTTCTGTTTGCATGAAATGTTAGTATATAAGTTAGTTTGAGTTAAAGATACTAAGTTATAAAATATAATTAAAATTGTTTATGTTTAGGTTAGGTGAATACTCTAACTCTTTTGTACATGGCTATCGGGCAATGACCGCTTTTTTTACAGTAAATGCAAATTTGTCCTTTAATTTTAAAAAAGGCGTTTCAAAATAACGATAACTAAATTTGCTTACAGCTATCGTAATAAGAAGCGCAATTGATGGCTCAAGAATAATTACCTGCCAGACTGAATTGTTTAACCCTGTTAATTTTGTAATTCCAAGCGTTAATGAAATGATGATGAAATGAAGGCAATAGAGTCCGTATGTTATTACCCCTAATCTGGTGACAATATTTAAATTCCCCATTTTGTAAAATGAATTTTTCGAATAACATTGTTCCAATATTATTAGAAGCATGATGGTCGAAATAAAAGAACGCTCCATTACTCGAAACCAATAAGTGGACAGCAAAAATTCATCCCTGAATAAAAAGACAAAAATAAATGCAGCATAAATTAAATAGATAAACCATTTAGGAAATTGCTCTATTCTTTTTTTGAACGAAGTGGATTCCAGTATCAGCCATGCTCCCAATCCACCCAAAGCCATATCTCCAATACAGGATAAGGTATGCATTTCATGCAGAATTGGAACATCATTAAGGGCTCTGAAAACAATGCTACCTGTTAAAATAATTGATAATGGTATCCAGAATTTTTTTACGGAAAAAATAGACAAGATAACAGGCCATGCAAGATAAAACTGTTCTTCAATGGCTACACTCCATAAAACACCTAAACCTTTTGCATCTGGTAATCCTTTATGTATATAATCAAAATTGCTGATAAAGCCCAGATAAAACCAGGGGTTGGCAGTTTCATCTGCCACTCCGCCAGCAATTGTTTTTGTATATGGGAAAATTACAAAACCATAAAATACACAAGCAAAATAAAGTGGCCATATTCTGAGAATACGCCTTATCCAGAAATTAATAATATGAATATTATTATTGACATTTTTTTCTTTTACAAGAAGATAAGTAATAAGAAAACCACTGAGTACAAAGAAAAAATTTACACCCAGAAAGCCATTGCCAAAAAGGGTTTCTTTTAAAAAAAAATAAATTGAATTTGTTTTGATAGCCGTTTTGTCTGTCCCAAAACTATGAAAAAGAAAAACAGACAGGAAGCAAAAAAAGCGAAGACCATCCAGGTTCTCAAAATATAATTTGTCTGCTCTTGCCTTGTTGCTTGCCATAAAATAAATATAATAGCTTTTAAAATAAATAATAACATACCTTGATTAATGCAGGATTATTATGGATTTTAATTCTAAATGACTTTTTATAAGTATTAGATGGATGCGGTAAACTCCTGCAAGATAAAAGGAAAAAAATGAATCTGTTTAATCTTTAGAATATAATTTCATGACCAATCTCTTTTTAAAGGCATTAACTAAATCACTTAAAACAACTGGATATTGATAGCAATATTAAAGTTAACTGGTTATCTGTAAATAGCAGATATTGAATATTTATACAAAGGGCTTTATCTGCTAATTATTTTATATGGTTGGGCTCCTCAAATCATTTAACAAAACAATCATTTTGTATTTTGGTTAAATCTTACAAACCCTGAGTGTTATTTTGTTTTTTTTATAAGAAAAATAGTTCATAAAAGAGGCAGATGCTTTAACTTTAAGGCGTTGGGTAAGCTGTTCTGTAGCACCATTTGAATTTATCGTTAATCTTAATTTTATTTTTATGATTTCAGTTTCACAGATTCTAAAGAATAAAAACAATGAAATTTATAGTGTAACACCAGTTACAACCGTGTATGATGCAATTAAGCTTATGGGAGAAAAAAATATTGGGGCTTTGCCGGTATTAGAAAATGGGATACTGTGTGGTATCTTTTCTGAAAGAGATTATGCTAGAAAAATTGTTTTACTCAATAGAAAGTCTCAGGAAACGCCCATCAGTGAAATAATGACATCAACTGTAATAACTATTGGTCCTGCTGATACATTGGATCTTTGTATGGAAATTATGAGTTCAAAAAAAATAAGGCATTTGCCCGTTGTTAATGACAATAAACTGGTTGGAATTATTTCGATTGGGGATGTTGTAACAGCAATTATAGAATCACAAAAAGAAACCATTAATCATTTACAAAATTACATTACACAATAAAATATTTATAAGTTATTTGCAACTAGGCTTTCACTATTTTATATGTTTTATTTTAATCCTATATAAAACACTGTAACGTTAACATTTTAAATCTATTAACATCTTTCATTTTGCTACAAGTTAGCATGGGGCTATCTTTATAAAGCAATAGCAGTTCCTCTGAACTCCCATTTTAAATAAGCTATAACGCAACATCTACTCTAATTATTCGTTTCTCTTTTAGCTATTAATCCAAAAATATTTGTATGAAGAAATTCACACTTTTAAGACCCTATGTATTTAACTTGATTTTATTTTTTGTTATGGTTCATATGCCATTTGCAATAACTGTTTCCAATGGCATGGGAATAGGAGATTTGTTTTTAAAATCCACCTCAGTCAAAACTGTTAAAATTGAAAAATCGGCCACTACGCTGTCAGTAATATATGATAGTTTAGGTCTGTCATCGATGGGCCTGAGTGAACAAGCCTTTAATTATGCGGTGATGGGATATGATCTTTTGAAACAGCAGGGTAAGCTAAATAACCAAAGAGTGCTTTCAATTATTGATTTTACCAAACCTTCATCTCAAAAAAGATTATTTATTTTGGATGTAGAAAACTATAAATTGTTATTTAATACCTATGTTGCACATGGGCAAAATACGGGAGAGGCATATGCAAGTAGATTTTCAAATAAACCAGAAAGTTACCAGAGCAGCTTGGGGTTCTATATAACAACAGGGACTTATATGGGAAAAAATGGATTTTCTCTTCAACTTGAAGGATTGGAATATGGTATCAATGATAAGGCAGATGAAAGAGCTATAGTGGTGCATGGAGCACCTTATGTGAGCGAAGGATTTATTAGAAGCCGGGGTTTTCTTGGTAGAAGCCACGGATGTCCAGCAGTTCCTGAAAATATGAATAGGCCAATTATTGAAAAAATCAAAAATGGTTCCTGTCTTTTTATTTATAGTGATAATAAAAATTACATTTCTCATTCTAAAATTTTAAATACCTGATTATCCGGGTTCTTACAAAAAAACCGTGCCTCCCCTCAATTTATTCAGGGGAGGCTTTTTTTATCTGTGCATCCCTTATTTTGTACTCGTAGTTTTATAACTTCACATTAAATTTTTTATATGAACCTGCGTGAATATTTAATGGGTACGGGTGTGGCAGTTGTTACTCCCTTTACATGTGATAATAAAGTAGATTTTCCTGCTCTTTCCAAATTGTTGGATTTTTTAATTAACGATGGAGTAAACTATATCGTTACAATGGGTACCACTGGAGAAACTCCTGTACTTAATAAGGAAGAAAAAAAATCGATTATTGAGTTTACTTATCGGCATGTAAATAGCCGTGTGCCTGTAGTTGTAGGAGTAGGAGGAAATTGTACGCAGGATGTAATAGATGACCTTAACTATTTTCCACTTGATGAAGCAATTGCAGTTTTAAGTGCTAGTCCGTATTATAACAAACCTTCTCAGGAGGGGATTTATCAGCATTATAAAGCCCTTGCATCAGCATCTCCCAAGCCTCTTATTTTGTACAATGTCCCCGGCCGTACAGGCAGGAATATGACGGCAGCAACAACTATTCGTTTAGCTAAGGTGGATAATGTCGCAGGAATAAAAGAGGCTAGTGGCGATATGGCTCAGTGTATGGAAATTCTAAGAGACAGACCGGAAACATTTTTGGTTGTAAGTGGTGATGATGCGTTGGCTTTGCCACAGTTGGCTTGTGGTATGGATGGTGTTATAAGTGTAGCAGGAAACTGTTTCCCCAAAGTATTTTCAACGATGGTTCAATACAGTTTAAAAAGCGATTTTGTGAATGCCAAAAAGTTGAATGATCAAATGATCGAAGGCTATGAATTATTGTTTGCAGAAAATAACCCAGCGGGAGCAAAGGCTTTTTTGTACGAAATGGGTATAATGCAAAATATTGTTCGTTTACCGGTTGTACCATTAAGTGAATCTTTACACGAAGCTGTAAAAAAATACATTAAAACACAACTTTGAAAAATGTAATCAATTATTTGTCAGCTTATTTTACATACACTTGCTTATTAGCGCTTTGTATGATTTCTTTTGCGTTGCCTTCAAGTGCACAATTTAAGCTACGACTTATTGTTACAAATAATGCCACCCTTCATAAAGCAGATCCTGTCTTTGTAGCGGGTAATTTTAATGACTGGAACCCCGGTGATACATCTTACCAGCTTAAGCAAGAAAATAACCAGTTTCTGTTCGAATTACAGAATCTTAATTCAAGTGTTTATGAGTTTAAATTCACCCGGGGGGGATGGGGCAAAGAAGCCTGCAATCTTTTCGGAAATAGTCTTGGCAATATTGTTCTTCAACTTTCTTCAGACAGTACGGTCTATTTAACAATTGAAGCTTGGAAGGATGATTTTCCTCTCAAAGAAAAAAAACATACAGCATTATCTAACGTAAGATTAGTGGATACTGCATTTTATATTCCCCAATTAAATAGGAGCAGGAAAGTAATGATTTATCTTCCTGATGGATATGAAAAATCGCTCAAACATTACCCTGTATTGTATATGCATGATGGGCAAAATTTATTTGATGAATTTACTGCAGGTTATGGGGAGTGGGGAGTAGACGAATGTTTGGACTCCTTAATAAAAAAAGGGAAAAAAGCCTGTATCGTAATAGCTATTGATAATGGTCCAAAAAGATTAAATGAATACAATCCTTTTTATTTTGAAAAATTTGGCAAAGGAGAGGGCGAGGCTTATTTGAACTTTATTGTCGAAACCTTAAAACCATTTATCGATAAAAACTACAGAACACTAAAGAATAAAGAAAATACCATAATTGCAGGAAGTTCCATGGGTGGACTTATTTCTTATTATGCATTTCTAAAATATCCAAATGTATTTGGTAAAGCAGGTATTTTTTCTCCAGCATTTTGGACGGCAGATGGAATAAAACAGATGACAGATTCTCTTGGTGAAAATAGAGAGGGGATGTTGTTTTTTTATATGGGCGGACTTGAGGGTGAAAAGTATATTACTGATATGTTCAAGGTTTGTGAATCTATTGCCAATAACTCCCATTCATTTATATATACAGTTATTGATGAGAAAGGTCAGCACAATGAGCAGGCATGGCGTAAATGGTTTGCTGAATTTTATTTATGGATAACTGCCGACGGAAACAATTATATTATTAAAACTTCCGACTAAATTTTATAACAAACTCCTTCCAAAGCCAATTCTGTATTAGGGAAAACTGCTGCAGTTTCAGTAAGAAAAGCATCCAGTTCTTCATATTTTGAAGAAAAATGACCAATTAGCAATTTTTTCACTCCAGCTTTTATTGCAATAGCCCCAGCTTGTACTGTTGTGGAATGAAAACGTTCGGCGGCTCTTTGTTGCAAGTCTTTCAGATAAGTTGCTTCGTGATATAATAGATCTACCAAATGAACTTTCTTGGCAATACTTTCATCATAGATTGTATCTGCGCAATAGGCATATGATTTTGCAGGATTTGCAGCAATAGTTAATTCATCGTTTGGAATAATGGTTCCTTTTTTGTTTGTATAATCATAACCTTGTTGCAAAGCATCATAAAAGGAAGATGGTATTTCATATGATTTTACAAGTTCAGGAACAATACTCCTAGGATTCTTTTTTTCTCTAAATAAAAATCCCCAGCAGTCAATTCTGTGACTTACTTTAAAACATTCTACGGTCATTTTTTTTCCGTTATATATAATACCTTCTTCACCGAGTCTATAAAAATGTAAACGAAAAGGGAGTGTGTTATTTGCCGCATCTAATTGTAGCTGTAAGATTTGTTGTAATTGTTCGGGGGCATGCAAATGTAAATCCGCAGTTCGGCCCGTTAATCCCATACTACTTATTAAGCCAATCAAACCAAAATAATGGTCTCCATGCATATGAGAAATAAAAATATGGTTAATCTTACTTCTTTTTACTTTATAACGAGAGAGTTGAAGTTGGGTGCCTTCGCCGCAATCAATCAAATAGGCCTCATCCTGTGTTTGCAAAATCTGAGCTGTTGGGTTTCGGCCGAATGCAGGAATGGCAGAGTTGTTACCAAGTATGGTTAATGCGAGCAAAAGGGGGATTGTTTAAATGGTTAATTATCCTATAGACTATTGGTTACATAGAAATGCTGCTTTTGTTAAGCTTCATCTTCATCAAAATCCCTCATTAGTTCTCTTTCTATTTCTTCCATTTGTACTATATCCCATGCCTCGCTTTCTGTAGGTGTAACATTCATGAACTCCAGTAAATCCATTTCGTCCAGCATTTTTTCGGGCTGCTCTTTTAATTCGCAGATTACAAAAGAAATATCGTTCTCATAAAAAATTTGCTGTATTGCTGAAATTAATTCTGCTGTATCCTGGGCAAGTATTTCTACATTGCGCAGGTTTAAAATAAGATGTGGGATGTCATTTTTTAGGTAAGGTTCTAATAATTCTTTTAATGCCCCTGTCATATTAGCAGCTATTTCCTTCTCAACTGGTGTTATAACGCTGAATTTTTCTTTGGTATCTATTTTGACGTTCATTTGATGATAATTTGTATGATGGGTGTAAAATAAAGTAATTTTTGAATGTGTGAATTTTTTTAGGAAATGTTTTGACATTTTCTTTTTTGAAATATAATTTTTATGGGCATAAAAGAATGGTTTTTAATTTTTTTCAACATATCAACATTTGCATTTATTTATAAACTATTACCAACAAATAAACGTTATTATTGTATAAATAAAAACTTACAGAATGGACAACAATTTTTCCACACAAGTAAAAGAAATTATTTCTTATAGCAGAGAGGAAGCATTGAGGCTGGGAAATGATTTTATAGGTACCGAACATTTGGTATTGGGATTAATTAGGGACGGGGAAAATACCGCCATTAAGGTACTTAAATCGCTTAGCGTTGACTTATATGAATTGCGAAAGGAAATTGAAATGGCAGTAAAGGATAAAACAGGTAAAAATATTGCTAATATTAATTCATTGCCACTTACAAAACAGGCAGAGAAAGTAATTCGTATTACTGTTCTTGAAGCAAAAGCATTAAAAAGTACAACAGTGGAAAGCGAGCATTTAATGTTATCTATTTTAAAGAATAAGGAAAACATAGCTACACAAATTCTAAATCAGTTTGATGTTGATTATGATGTATTTAAAAATGAGTCTGGTTTTGTTTCCAATACACCGCCTCCACCACAGGCAGAGTACAATGAGGATGATGATTTTGATGAAGAAAGAAAACAATACGGTCAGCAACGAGCTTCCAAACCTGGAGCAACCAATCTTCCTAAAACCAAGACACCTGTTTTAGATAATTTTGGCAGAGATATCACAAGAATGGCAGAGAATGGTTCTCTTGATCCAATTGTCGGAAGAGAGGTAGAGATTGAAAGGGTATCTCAGATTTTATCCCGTCGTAAAAAGAACAACCCGATTTTAATTGGTGAGCCAGGTGTGGGTAAAACTGCAATTGTAGAAGGACTAGCCTTGCGTATTGTGCAAAGGAAAGTATCACGAATTTTGTTTGATAAAAGAGTTGTGAGTCTTGATTTGGCAGCACTTGTGGCTGGAACAAAATACCGTGGACAGTTTGAGGAACGTATGAAAGCGATCATGAATGAATTGGAAAAAAACAGGGATGTGATTCTTTTTATTGATGAGATTCATACAATTGTTGGTGCAGGTGGAGCTAGCGGATCTTTAGATGCCTCCAACATTTTTAAACCTGCTCTTGCTCGTGGAGAACTGCAATGTATTGGTGCATCTACTTTGGATGAATATCGTATGCATATAGAAAAGGACGGAGCATTGGACAGAAGATTTCAAAAAGTATTGGTAGAACAACCTTCTGTAGAAGAAGCAATTGAGATACTGAATAATATCAAAAGTAAATACGAAGATTATCACAATGTGATTTATAGCAAAGAAGCTGTGGATGCCTGTGTGAAATTGAGTGATCGTTACATGACTGATCGTCTTTTGCCCGATAAAGCAATTGATGTGATGGATGAAGTAGGCGCAAGAAAGCACATTAAAAATATTAATGTACCAGAGAATATCATTGATCTTGAAAAGAAGATCGAAGATATTAAACTAGAAAAAAACAAGGTTGTAAAAAGTCAAAAATTTGAAGAAGCAGCATCTTTGCGTGATACTGAAAAGAAATTACAGGAAGATCTTGAAAAGGCAAAGAACGACTGGGAAGAAGAAAGTAAGAATAAACGTTTTCCAATAGAGGAAGAAGATATTGCCGAAGTGGTTTGTATGATGACTGGAATTCCTGTAAAACGTATGGTGCAGGCCGAAACAGACAAACTGCGCCGAATGGCGGACGATTTAAAAGGGGCTGTAGTTGGGCAGGAAGAAGCTATTAGTAAAGTTGTAAAAGCTATTCAACGAAACAGGGTAGGATTGAAAGATCCCAAAAAACCTATTGGCACATTTATTTTTCTCGGACCTACCGGGGTGGGTAAAACAGAATTAGCCCGTTCTCTTGCCAAACAAATGTTTGATAGTGAAGATTCGTTGATTAGAATTGATATGAGTGAATACATGGAGAAATTCACTGTGAGCCGTTTAATTGGAGCCCCTCCGGGTTATGTGGGCTATGAAGAGGGCGGGCAACTTACGGAAAAGGTAAGACGCAAACCTTATAGTGTTATTCTGCTGGATGAAATAGAAAAAGCACATCCCGATATTTACAATATTCTGCTTCAGGTTTTGGATGATGGACAACTTACAGATGGTCTTGGAAGAAAAGTTGATTTCAAAAATACTATGATAATCATGACCTCTAATATTGGGGCACGTCAACTGAAAGATTTTGGTGATGGGGTAGGTTTTGCTACAGCAAATAGAATGGAACATTCTGATGAAAATAATAAAGCTATAATTGAAAAAGCTTTAAAGCGTACTTTCAGTCCTGAGTTTCTTAACAGGATCGATGATATTGTGATTTTTAATTCTTTAACTAAAGAAAATATATTTGAGATCATTGATATTTTGATGAAAGGAGTTATGATTAGATTGAAAAATCTAGGATTTACAATGGAGTTAAGTACCGAGGCTAAAGATTTTATTGCTGACAAAGGTTACGACAGTCAGTTTGGTGCAAGACCACTTCACAGAGCTATTCAGAAACATCTAGAAGATCCTTTAGCAGAAGAAATATTAAATATGAATATCAAATCTGGCGATACTGTTTTAGCAGAGCTTGATAAGGAAGCAGGGAAAATTCTATTTAAATTAAAGGAAGAGCCTAAGAAAAAAGAAAAAAAATCAGAGGCGTAATAATTTAGTGAAAATATAAAAGGCCCCGAAATATTTTCGGGGCCTTTTATTTAGAGATCAACTAGTAATTTTATGTTTTGGCTATTTTGCCATAGAAATCTCAACTCTATTTGGCAATAGTATTTAAAACTTCTTTTTGTCATCCATTTTTTTTAATTCATTTTTGCAAAGCAATGGTTAAGAAAATTATTATAACAATAGACGGATGGAGTAGTTGTGGAAAGAGTACTCTGGCAAAGCAATTGGCAAAATCATTGGGTTATGTTTATATTGATAGTGGAGCTATGTACCGGGCTATTACTGTATATTTTTTAAGAAACCATATTGATTGGACAGATTTCAGAGAAGTTGATGAGGCTTTAAAAAATATTCATCTTCATTTTGAATACAATGTCCAGTCTGAACAATCTGAAATATATCTAAATGATGAGAATATAGAATATATGATTCGCGACCTTGTTGTAGCCGAAAAAGTAAGCGATGTGGCAGCAATTGCAGCTGTAAGAACTTGTGCAGTGGCACAGCAGCAAAAAATGGGAAAAAGAAAGGGAATTGTGATGGATGGAAGAGATATCGGAACAGCTGTTTTTCCGCATGCCGAATTAAAAATATTTATGACTGCAGATATTTCTATTAGAGTAGAAAGAAGGTATAAAGAAATGTATGCTAAGAATCCCAATATTACTATTGAAGAAGTAAAAAGCAATCTTGAAATGAGAGATTATATTGACTCTCACAGAGAAGTAAGTCCTTTGCGAAAAGCAGACGATGCTGTTCTGATCGATAACTCTAATATAAGTATGGAAGAGCAGTTGGATTTTGCTTTAAAATTAGTGGCTAAAGTATTATAAGCCCTTTTTAAATATCTAAAGTAACCGCTTCTAAATTGGTTCCATAAAAGCCGACAATCTTTTTAATTACTTCTTCAACAAGCGCATCAGGACAACTTGCACCACTGGTTAATAAAATTTTTACAGGCTGATTTACAGGTAGATAATTATTACTTTCCTTTTCCATTCCTTCATGCATATCAAAGTGTAGGATACTTTCTTTGGATATTATTTTTGAAGCATCGTTAATAAAAAAAGTTGGTAATTTTTCTTCACATAATTCTACAAGGTGGCTAGTATTGCTGCTGTTATATCCACCAACTACGATTGATAGGTCTGCGGATTGTTCTAAAAGGCCATAAACAGCAGACTGGTTATCATTTGTAGCATAACAAAGTGTATCTTTTGTATCTGCAAATCTATCTTCTGTATTACTTTCGTTTAATTGATAATGTGAAATCATTACCTGTTTTAAATAATCAGATATTGCTTGTGTATCACTTGCCAGCATGGTAGTTTGATTAACCACCCCTATTTTTTGTAAGTCTATTGCTGCGTCAAAATTCGCTGAATGCCTACCTGCAAATGCAGTGTAAAATTCGCTGGTAGAGGTTTCGCCTGTTATGTATTTACCTAGAATAATCGCCTCGCTTATATCATTAATAACAATGGACGCTGTGTTGGCTGCAGCATGTGAAAAAGTTGCCCTTGTTTCTTCATGAGTAGGTTTGCCATGAACCACAACGGTATAATTTTTATTAGCTATTTGCTCACTCCTGTTCCATACTTTTTCTACAAAAGGGCAGGTGGTATTGTATTTTTCTGTTTTTATCCCTTTTTGATTTAATCGTTCTTCCATATCAAGGGTAGTACCAAAAGCAGGAATGATAACAATATCTTCTCCATTGATTTCATTTAGTGAAACCAATTCATTGCCCTTTGTATCCTGTAGAAACTTTACGCCTCTTGCAACAAGATCAGCATTTACCTGTGGGTTGTGTATCATTTCACTCAGGAGAAAAATTCTTTTTTCCGGATTTTCATCCACTGTTCTAAATGCTATTTCAATAGCATTTTCTACTCCATAACAAAATCCAAAATGGCGAGCCAAGTATATTTTTAACGAGCCAAAGTCCAATAAGGTTGGACTGAAGTCTTTCTTCATTTTATCCTGTTCCTTACGTTTGTTTTTGATGGCAGAAATTAGTGGACTGCGATATGTAAAAGGTATAGTAAATTGCTTCATCTTAAATTATAACAATTGCAAAGGTACAAGGTTGTAACTAATAGCGAAATGCCTTTCATTTTTGCAATAAAAATAAAACCAACTTTATTTTGACAAATTTTCATCAACCCACCTGGTTAGCATCTTCTAATATTTATGCAGTGAATATGCGGCAATATACCGAAGCCGGCACCTTTGAAGCTTTTGAAGAACATTTACCAAGGCTTAAAGATATGGGAGTGGATATATTATGGTTTATGCCCATTTTTCCAATTGGTATGGTTAATAGAAAGGGGACTTTGGGAAGTTATTACTCTATCAAGGATTTTTGTGATGTGAATCCTGAATATGGAAACAAAACAAGCTTCAAAAAATTAGTAGAAACGATACATGGATTGGGAATGAAAGTTGTGTTGGATTGGGTTGCCAATCATGCTGCGTGGGATAATGTTTGGACTAAAACGAATCCAAGTTTTTTTGAGCAGGATGAAAATGGAAATTTTAAGGCTCCATGTGACTGGGATGACGTGATTCAAATTAATCATAGTAATCCCGATGAACAGCAGGCTATGATTGACGCTATGAAATATTGGGTGACTGATTTTGATATTGATGGTTTTCGTGCCGATCTAGCACATCTTACTCCATTGCCGTTTTGGATCAATGCAAGAACACAAATAAGTTCCCTAAAATATGATTTGGTTTGGTTGGCAGAAACGGAGGATATTCCTTATCACGAGGCATTTGATATTAGTTTTGCCTGGAAGTGGATGCATATTACAGAAGGATATTGTAAGGGGGAACAAAATTTTAATTCGCTGCTGGAAACGCTGCATTATTATTCAACTGATTTTCCATTGGAAGCCATGCGGATGTATTTTACCAGCAACCACGATGAAAATAGCTGGTGTGGTACCGAATATGAAAAATATGGGATTTGGACAAAGGCTTTGGCAGTTTTCAGTACCACGTGGCATGGAATTTCACTTATTTATACCGGACAGGAATTGCCTGTGCAAAGAAGGCTGAAATTTTTTGATAAGGATACAATTGAGTGGAAAGAACCCATAGAGTTGCATCATTTTTATAAAACCCTATTACATCTTCGTAAAACCAATCCTGCGATTTCGGCTGGCGTAAAAAGTTTGCCGGTTCTACTAAATGGGGCTGCTGATTTAAATGTTCTGGCATATTACAGACGATTTGAGGATCGGACTATAATGGTATTTTTAAATATGGGAAATGCACCTGTTCAATATTATTTTTCTACAGATGGGTTGGTAGGAAACTACAGAAATGTATTTGGAGGAGAAGACGTTTTTTTGAATGAAGGCGGTTATATTGAACTTGGGGCTGCAGATTTTGTGATAATCGAAAAATAAGCTCCTTTTGAATATTTTTAAAAAAATAAGGGGAATAAGTAAATAATTTCCTGAAGAGATGGGTATTTTGACTGGATGGTTTTATTATAAACTTGCATAATAAAAAAATAGCCCCTCCGTAGAAACGGAGCGGCCTTTTCGATTGCTTGCCATATGTAAAATTCTTAAACTATTTTTTTTGAAAGCAAAATCTCTTTATCTTTCCTGCCGATTGATTATTTCGGCCTTTTCATTGTCTGCCTTTTTTCCGATTGCTTGCCTTTTGTAATTCCTTCCTTTTTGATAAATCAAATGTATTACGGAAATATTCAGCAATAAAATCAACTTATTGCTGAAATCAGTATGCTAAAACCTTTTTATTTTTAGCAAGATGCTTACTCTCACTGTGTTTTATCTTAAAATTGATACAATGCCCAAAATCATATGTTATCAAATTGTGAACGCTTTTTTAAAGAGAAGTATATCGCTTTTATAGAGTTTTCTTTTGGTTTTAAGAATAATATACTTTGTAGGAAATTTTAGTAAGTTGCTTTGAGGTAGATTATACAAGCATTCCCAAATAAAAAAATAGCCCCTCCGTAGAAACGGAGCGGCCTTTTCGATTGCTTGCCATATGTAAAATTCTTAAAGTATTTTTTTTGAAAGCAAAATCTCTTTATCTTGCTATCCGATTGTTTATTTCGGCCTTTTTATTGCCTGCCTTTTTCTTCGATTGCTTGCCTTTTGTAAGATATCTACCTTCTTGATAAATCAAAATTAGTACGTGTAGGGATATGGATAAAATCAACTTATTACAGTATCTCGCATGCTAAAGATGTTCAAAATGGCTTTAAATCCTTTGTGGTAAAGGTTTTTATAATAAAATAGATACGATGCCCAACCGGTCAACAGATATTGTTTTTCAGCTTATTCGTTCACTTCAAAAGTCTGAAAAGCGCAATTTTAAACTATATATTAAAAGAAATTCAAGTAATGAAGATCTTAAGATTATAGAACTGTTTGATGCAATTGATAAACTGAGCGATTATGACGAGGTACAACTTCTGAAAAAACTTAGTTCTATTAAAAAACAACAACTTTCTAATACAAAAGCACATTTATACAAACAAATTCTGGCCAGCCTAAGGCTTTTAAAAAGTTCAGAAAGCATCGATCTTCAATTGCATGAACAATTGGAATATGCACGGATTCTATACAATAAAGGATTGTATCTGCAGAGCCTAAAAATTTTGGAAAAAACAAAAGAGCTTGCGCTCCAATATAACCAAGATAGTTTTTTAATACAGGTAATTTCATTAGAGAAAAAAATAGAAACGCTTCATATAACGCGGAGTATGCAGAATAGGGCAGAGATTCTGACCAATGAAGCTACAGAAGTAAATGAACGCAGACGGATGATTACAGGGCTTAGTAACCTGGCTCTTAAACTCTATAGTTGGTATGTTCAAAATGGCCATGCACGGGATGAGGACGACGAAAAGCATATCAAAAAATATTTCAAAGACAATCTGCCACCTAATGCTAATATACAAACGGGATTTTATGACCGTTTGTACTTGTACCAAAGTTATTGTTGGTTTGCTTTTATACGTCAGGATTTTCTAATGTACTATCGCTACACACAAAAATGGGTTAATCTTTTTCATGACCAGCCACAAATGGTTGGTGTAGAAACCAGTCATTATATAAAGGGAATGCACAATTTAATGAATGCTCATTTTGATCTCAGAAATTATCAGAAGTTGGCACTTACATTAAAAGAGTTTGAAAAATTTGCAGCAACCGATATTGCTACAATGCATGATAATAATCGAATTCAAACTTTTGTTTACATCAACAGTGCCAAATTAAATCTGCAAATGAGCGTAGGTAATTTTAAAGAAGGACTGATGTTGGTTCCTGCACTCGAAGAAAGTCTTGAAGAATATAGTCTTTATCTCGACAGGCATCGGATACTGGTATTTAATTATAAAATTGCAACCCTCCATTTTGGTGCAGGTAATTATGAAACTTGTATGGATTATCTTCGAAAAATCATCAACGACCATGTAGATCTTAGAAGCGATCTTCAATGTTATGCCAGGGTTTTGCATCTGATGGCGCATTATGAACTGGGGAATACCGATATTATAGACCACCTAATAAAATCGGTTTATCGTTTTATGGCCAAGATGAAAAATCTAACTGTTATTGAAGAGGAGATGTTTAAGTTTCTACGTAAATCTTTTCATGTGCCAAGAAATAGTTTGAAACCCGAACTAGAGAAATTTTTGTTTGCTATAAAACAATTTGAAAAAAGTCGTTTTGAGACTCGTGCATTTGCCTATCTGGATATTATTTCCTGGGTAGAAAGTAAGTTATATGATAAGCCAATGAGTCAAATCATCAGGGATAAATACTTAGCGAGCAACCGACGCTTATCATATGGAATGTTATAGGGTCATAAGGCCACAACCTCTAATGTCACTGTTGTCCAGTCTTCCCAACACTTCAAAGGATGCATCTTTATAAAGTTTGCCCATATCATCTGTAGCAATAAAAGCGCAACTATATAAATTGGCAAGGTCAATAATATTGAGCACACCTATTTTGATATTATCTTCAATGGAATTTGCTTCTGTTACCATAAAAGGATCATCTTCTGCCCGAACAAGTACTTTCATCCAAGGTGGACAATTAAACAACCCGTGACCCGAAGAATAAGCTTGTGAGAGCAATTCCGTCATGCCATATTCTGAGTGGATAACATTAAGCCCTAAATTATTTTTAAGTTGTTCGTGCACTTCTTCTCTGGTTAGCTCTTCTCTTCTGCCTTTCATTCCTCCGGTTTCCATGATAATGGTATGCTTAAGTTTCTGAGGATATTTTTGAGCATAATCCAGCAGTGCATACGTTACTCCGATTAAAAGAGTTGGGATGCCCGCACTTTCATTTTCTAATATCGTTTGGTGTAATTTTTCGTGTTCGTACAAATAAAAACCACTATTAGGATTTTCCGATAACTGAATAAGTTCATTTACCATATAAACCAGCGAAGAACTTCCTCTTTCAAGATAGGAGGGTAGCAAACCAATGATACACCGCTTTTTTATATCTATATCTCCATAAAAAATCTCAAAGCCTTTTTTAAAACTTGCTTCGTAGAGTGATTTTTTTTTGAGTTCATGCTTGCTGTTAATACTGCCTGTTGTACCGCTACTTTCGAAAACAATCTCTGGAGTAAAACTGGTACTATGAATTTGTTTGGATTTAAAAAATTGAATAGGCAAAAAGGGTATTTTATCCAGTTTGTTCACATCTTCGGGGACAATATTAAGTGAAGTGCAAAATTGATGATAAATGTTATTTTGAGTATACTGGAATAAAAAAATCTTTAGGGCAAGCGCTTCAAAAGCAGCACTATTAACCTTAAATATCTCTTTTTCTATATTTGCAATCCCATTATCCATTGTTGTTGCAAATTTGCATAAAATAAGTTAATTCTGTTAAGAGAATGTAATAACTAAAACAAAACGCAGTTCTAAATGGTTATATCATCAGGGTTTATTAAATTTGATTACAATTTATACGTATGAGAAGCATTATAATTTTGGTTTGTGTTTTGGTTGGATTTGTTTCCTGTAAAAAAGATAAGTTTACTACTGCACCTCAGGTTGCGTATAAATCCGTTTACCCTAATGCTACTAGCATACAACTAGGCAGTGTTATTCCTGATATTACATTTAGTATTACAGACAAGGAAGGTGACATTGGCTTAAAAGCTGGAATTGATACGGCCTATATTTACCTTAAAAATAATTTGACCGGAAAATCTGACTCTCTTCCTTTTCCTGATTTGCAGTCTGCCGGTAAAAGTAATTTTAAAGCAGATGTAACAGTTTCTATTTCACGTGTATTGGAATGTAAATCATTGCCTAGTGGAGCATTGCATACCGATACTTTATTTTTCGATATTTATGTAAGAGATTTCGAAAGAAACAAGAGTAATGTATTTACAACAGGCGAACCGGTTTATTTTAATTGCCGTTAATGCGTTGGTTTCGGTTTATCTTATCTCATTCTATTTTTATTTCGATTTGTGCCTTTGCACTTTGTTATCAGACTTATATTCTATTGCATATTCAGCCCGATGCAGTCATTAATTCTTTTGTATTTCTTTCAACACTTTGCAGCTATAATCTTTATTGGTTACTAAGTAAATATAGTTTTGGGAAGCCGGAATCTTTTTTAGTTTTCTTTAAAAAGAACTATAGCTATATTTTGCTTTTTGTAATGGCTGGTGTTGGTATGGTTCTTTCCCTTTTTTATAGGCCATTAATATACCCTTATGTTGTAATAGCTGTATTGCTAACCTTGTTGTATTCTTTGCCGTTATGGCCTTTTAAATGGACTGTTTATTTTAAAAAGGCAGGCTTCTTGAAAACAATATTACTGGCATTTACCTGGACATTCGTTACATTATTAATTCCTGCTTCTCCTGTTTTAGAAACAACGATAGTTCCAGTTGTGGCATTGTTTCTAGCACGTTTTTTATTTATGATGATGTTATGTCTGATTTTTGATATAAGAGATGTAAAGGTTGATAAAATGCTTGGCCTCCATAGCCTTGCAACAGATTTAAACAGGAATACAATCAAGAGGATTATGCAGCTGTCATTTATAATGTATATGGCCGCAGGATTGTTTGTTAGATACCACTTTGAAGATAATAACCAGCTTTTTGCTTTTGGAATAACTGGTTTAGCCATATGGAGGGTATATAGGTCGTCGTTGAAACAACAGGGCTATCTGTTTTATTATTTTATTGTAGATGGCTTGATTTTATTTTCTGCAGTAGCCAGTTATATTGCTAGTTTTTTTAATTGCTCATTAAATTAATGAATTCTTATTCTAACGACTTATAGGTCTTACTCGTAAATTTGCAGAAGAAAAAAAACCACTATGGCTAAAGCAACAAAAAAGAAAGCGGTTATCACAAGCGAGTCTTACAGTTTTTTAAAACAATATGTGAACAATGCTTCACCTACAGGTTTTGAAAGCAGCGGACAAAAGTTATGGATGACTCACCTTGCACCCTATGTAGATGAATTTTTTACCGATGCTTATGGAACAGCAGTAGGAGTTATAAACCCTGATGCGCCATTTAAAGTTGTAATAGAAGCACATGCCGATGAGATCAGTTGGTTTATAAATTACATCACTCCCGAAGGGCTTATTTATCTGAAACGCAATGGAGGGGTAGATCACCAAATAGCACCCAGTATGAGGGTAAATATTCATGGTAAAAAGGGTATCGTAAGAGCCGTTTTTGGCTGGCCTGCTATTCATACTAGGTTAAATAATCCTGAATCAAAGGAGCCTTTGCCAAAAGTAGATAACTTATTTCTTGATTGCGGTGCCCGTTCTAAAAAGGAAGTAGAAGCATTGGGAATTCATATAGGCGCTGTAGCAACTTATGAAGATGGATATGAAGAATTGGCACATGGTTATTTGATAGCACGTGCATTTGACAATCGCATCGGAGGTTTTATGATTGCAGAAGTTGCAAAAATGCTCAAAGAAAATAAAAAGAAACTTCCCTTTGGATTGTATATCGTGAATGCTGTGCAGGAAGAAATTGGATTGCGTGGAGCCGAAATGATTGCCCGCAGGATTAAACCAGATGTAGCAATTATAACAGATGTTACCCACGATAGTACAACACCAATGATCAGTAAAATTATTGAAGGCGATTGTCAGAGTGGGAAAGGGCCTTCTCTTTGTTATGGCCCAGCTGTTCATAATAAACTGCTTGATTTTGTTTTAAAAACTGCAGATAAGAGCAATATACCATACCAGCTAAGAACGGTGAGTCGCAGTACTGGCACGGATACAGAATCATTTGCTTATGCTAATGATGGCTGTCCATCAGTATTGATTTCTATTCCACTTCGATATATGCATACCACCGTGGAAATGCTTCACAAAGATGATATTGAAAATACCGTGAAGCTGATGTATGAAACCTTGATTAGCATCACGCCAAAAACAAAACTTAGTTATTTCTAATTTTTAGGAATTGAGTGATTTCAGGTAACAGGAAGTAAATTTTAACAGAATGATTTTATTAGTTGATTAAATTTTTATGGAAGACAGATTTGCAAAATACCTTCAACTTTCTTTTAACCTGATTTTGACATTTTTGGGTTTTATAGTTTCCCTATTGCTGTTGCTATTGGGTTTTAAATATATTTTCAAGTTGTTGGATTATATTCCATGGTTTGTTTATCTGTATGTTTTGTTTATTATACTTGTTCCCACAGCATTGTTTATTACTATTTTTCTAATTTATTTTAAACGAACAAAAACACATCCCTCTGTTTCAGCAAGAGCAATTTCTTATACCGTTTTTGCAATAGCTTTAATTGCATGGGGAGGTACTTTTTTTATTGATCTTTTTCATTTTTTTAAAACAGGCTCAAGAGAAATAAGTACTTATTACAGTTATGATATTATTTTGCTGGTAGCCAGTGTGAGCTTTATTTTTTTAATTGGCGTAATGCAGGCCTTAACTACTACAAAGGAAAAAGATTGGATGGAAAAGAGAAGAGAAAGGGAATTAGTAAATTAATCAACTGTATTGTATTTGTTCTAAATGATATTAAAAATCCCCCTGAAGAATCAGGGGGATTTCTTTTAACCCTTAAAACAACCAACATGAAATCAGTTGAATAAACTATATACGCAGGAAGTTGCCTAATAGTTTACTGTAAGGGATGAAAATTATGTTAATACATGTTTCTTTACCTCACCATAACAGCATTAGCTTATGTTAGGGCAATTTCCAAAACCTGTATCATTGTTTTTACATAATGAAATTTGATGCCTTTAATAAATGCAGGATTTATTTCTGATACATCTTTTTCATTTTGCCAGCACATGATTATTTCTTTGATGCCGGAGCGTTTTGCTGCTAGCACTTTTTCTTTGATGCCACCTACCGGTAATACCTGTCCGCGGAGCGTAATCTCACCGGTCATAGCTAGGTAGGGCTTTATTTTTCTGCCTGTAAAAGCACTAGCAAGAGCTGTCATCATCGTAATGCCTGCACTTGGTCCGTCTTTTGGTGTAGCACCTTCAGGAATATGGATATGAGCATCTTTTTTATTAAATGCTTCAACTGTTAATCCTAGTTTCTTACAATTCGCCTCAAGCCATGTAAAAGCTGTACTGGCACTTTCTTTCATTACATTTCCTAGGTTACCGGTAAGTTTTAATTCACCCTTACCATCACTTAACTGTGTTTCAATGAAAAGAATATCTCCACCCACATAAGTCCATGCAAGTCCTACTGCAACCCCAGGCATATTGGCCATTTTGTATATTTCGTTGCTATACCTTGGTTTGCCTAATATTTTTTCAATATCGTTGCTAGTAATCGTTGCTTTTAATTTACCCTTCATTACCAGTTCCTTGGCCTGATAGCGCATGATACTTGCCAATTGACGATCTAGTTCTCTAACACCACTTTCACGGGTGTAATCTTCAATTACTTTTTCTAGCACCGTATCGCTCATTTTGAATGATGCAGGTTTAAGGCCATGCATTTCTGTTTGTTTTGGAATAAGGTGTCGCTTGGCTATTTCAATTTTCTCTTCAACTGCATATCCACTTAGGTCTATTATTTCTAACCTGTCTCTTAACGCCGGTTGAATATTGTTGATATTATTAGCAGTAGCAATAAATAGTACTTTGCTTAGGTCATATTCCAACTCCAGATAGTTGTCATAAAAAGTATTGTTCTGTTCAGGATCCAATACTTCCAGCAACGCAGAAGATGGATCTCCCCTGTTATCGCTGCCAACTTTATCTATTTCATCAAGAATCATTACAGGATTACTCGATTTTATCTTACGAATGGATTGTATAATCCTACCTGGCATAGCTCCGATATATGTTTTTCTATGACCACGTATTTCACTCTCATCATGTAAGCCACCAAGACTTACCCTTACATATTTTCTGTTTACAGCAGCAGCAATACTTTTACCCAAACTTGTTTTGCCAATACCCGGAGGGCCAAGAAAACAAAGGATAGGGCTTTTCATATCCCCTTTTAGTTTTAACACAGCCAGGTATTCTAAAATTCTTTCTTTTATTTTTTGCATGCCGTAATGGTCATGATCCAGCACTTTTTTGGCTTTTTTTAAATCATACTGATCTAGTGTATATTCTTCCCAAGGAAGGTCAAGCATTAGGTCTAGGTGATTGTACACAACCGAATAGTCGGGTGTAGAAGGGTGCATGCGTTCCAATTTTTCTGCGCCCTTATTAAACATTTCTTTTGTTGCAGTATTCCATTTTTTGTTTTCAGCTCTCTTCTGCATTTCTTTTACTTCAGCCACATTATCGCCGCCCAATTCATCTTTAATGGCTTTCATTTGCTGTTGCAGAAAATATTCCCGTTGCTGTTTGTCAAGCTCTGCACGGGTTTTGTTGGTTACTTTGTTTTTTAGCTCTGTGTACTGCAACTCAGTATGCATTAGGTTCATTAAAAGCTCTGCACGGGCTTTTAAATTACTTATTTCCAGCAGTTGTTGCTTTTGCTTTAAATCGCTGTTAAGGTTACTGCTCACAAAATGAATCAAGAAGGAAGGGTTTTCAATATTCTTGAGAATGATAGCCGCTTCGCTTGGTAGATTAGGAGATAAATTAATGATTTGAGATGCCAAATCTTTAATACTACCTACGAGTGCATCAAAATCCTTGTCACCTTTGATCGTTTCTTCTTCCAGCACTTTAATAGTTGCTTTAAAATAAGGATCTTCAGATGTTATTTCATCAATTTTAAACCTTTTTCGGCCTTGTATAATGATAGTTGTACCACCATCTGGCATTTTTATCAATTTTACAATTTTGGCAACCGTTCCCACATCTTCAAGATCACTAACAGTGGGTTCTTCAATAGTACTGTCTTTTTGCGCTACAACACCAATCAATTTGTCAGTCTTATAAGCGTCATTTACAGCCTTTATACTTTTATCTCTACCTACAGTAATCGGGATTACTACTCCCGGAAATAATACGGTATTTCTTAATGGTAAGATGGGTAATTCTCCTGGAAATGCCTGTCCGTCTGCATCTGAGTCTTCATCATCGTTTAATGGAATTAAGGGCATAAATTCCATTTCATCCTCTTGATTGTTTAAATAAAAATTTTTGTTCATAGTATTTTATTAGTTCGCCAATTTGGCAAATTTAAGTTGTAATAAGGGTATTTTTTTGTGGTTATTATAATAGTCAAGATTGATGCCGAAAAAGAGATCAAGTTTGATAATGCCGCCTTGGTTAAGGATACTTTTTGGCATTTGTTAACTTTTAATAGTTAAATACTTAAACGGTTTAAACCTTTCAAACCTTTAAATTTGCAGCCTATGTATATTTCTTGCACAGATATAGAACTAACAATATTTAATAAAATTGCCCAAGCAGCCGAAGAATTGGGTATGGAATCTTATGCCATAGGCGGTTTTGTAAGGGATAAGATATTGGGACGACCTACCAAGGATATAGATATTGTTTGCACCGGAGACGGAATTCTGTTGGCAGAAAAAGTAGCAACACTTTTTGATCAGCGGCCAATGGTAAATGTTTTTAAAACATTTGGTACGGCACAAATCAAGTTGGATGACGAGGAAATTGAATTTGTAGGGGCACGGAAAGAAAGTTACAGCTACGACAGCCGAAAGCCTGCTGTTGAGCCTGGTTCTTTGGAAGATGATCAAAATAGAAGAGATTTTACCATTAATGCATTGGCCATCAGTCTAAATAAAAAGGACTACGGGCAGTTGATAGATCCATTTGGTGGAATAAAACATCTCGAAGAAAGGATCATTAAGACACCATTGCCTCCAGATAAAACTTTTAGCGATGATCCACTTCGAATGATGCGTGCTATTCGTTTTTCTGCTCAATTACATTTTGGTATAACCGAAGAAACGCTTCAATCCATTACAAGAAATGCCAACCGAATAAAAATCATCAGCAAAGAACGTATTGCAGATGAACTGAATAAAATATTACTTTCTGAAAAACCTTCTATCGGTTTTGAACTTTTGTATAAAACAGGGTTGCTCGAAATAATTTTCCCACAAATGGTGGCATTGGCAGGCGCTGAATATATAGATGGGAAAGGACATAAAGATAATTTTTATCACACATTGCAGGTAGTAGATAATATTTGTCAAAATACCGATGATCTTTGGCTTCGCTGGGCTGCCGTGCTACACGATATAGCAAAACCTGCAACTAAACGTTTTGAGGAAGGACATGGCTGGACCTTTCATGGACATGAAGTTATAGGGGGACGGATGGTTCCTAAAATATTTACACAACTGAAACTTCCGCAAAATGAGAAGATGCAGTTTGTAAGAAAAATGGTAGAGTTGCATCTTCGGCCCATAAGTCTTACCAAAGAAAATATTACAGATTCTGCAATAAGAAGGTTATTGTTTGATGCAGGAGATGATTTTGAATCGCTGATGATTTTGTGTAAAGCAGATATTACCAGTAAAAATGCTAACAAAGTAAAGCGATTTATTGAAAATTTCGAAATGGTGCAAAAGCTTTGTGCAGAACTGGAAGCCAAAGATCATATCAGAAATTGGCAGCCACCTATAACCGGCGAAATAATAATGCAGGCGTTTAATTTACCGCCTTCAAAAGCAGTTGGCATCATTAAAGATGCTATCCGCAACGCAATCCTGGATGGAATTATACCCAATGATTATGAGCAAGCGCTGATATATATGCATTTGAAAGCGAAAGAGATTGGGATAACGGGCTAAAAGGCTTAATATAAATGTGTGGAGTTAATTAATTTTTTATCCTTCAATTTGCGCTATTTTGGGAACCTAATTACAAATTACTTTCTGTTAGTTTCATACATAAAAACGCTTAATTTTGTCTTATGGCAATACTACGATTCAGAACATATTGGGAAGATGATGAAAGTATTTATCGTGATGTAGCAATTCGTCACACCCAAACATTTTTGGAACTGCATGAAGCGATTCTTAAGAGTTATGAGTTTGACAACAAACATAAAGCTACTTTTTACCGCAGCAACGATAACTGGCAACGAGGACGTGAAATTTCCCTGGAAAAATATGATAAAGATTATCAGGCAGCACCTCTTATCATGAGTGAGGTATCCCTAGCCAGTGAAGTAAAAGCTCCTAATCAAAAATTTATTTACGAATACGATTTTAATAAGAACTGGCATTTTATGGTAGAACTGATTAACCTGGATAAAGAAGAGAATAAAAAACTCACTTATCCATGCTGTATCAGAACAGAAGGGATTGCACCATCACAATATGGTACCAAAGGTTTGGTAGATAAGCGCCTTGCAGAAATGGAAGAAAAATACGACTTGCAGCCCGATGCACTCAGAGATGGTTATGGAGAAGAAAGCGAAGATGGTACAGAGGAATCGAATGATGCTGATGAAATGACAGAAGAAGCAGAGGATGCTAACGATGGATTTTAAATCGATCTATAATTAGTTTGGGTGTCTAAAATCTGCGTTTTATAATTTTATGATACATTTAAAAAAGAGTTCTTTACAAACTCGAGTTACTTAAATGACAAAAACCTGTATTGTTATTGCCGGTCCCACAGCAGTGGGTAAAACGACACTTGCCATTAGAATGGCACAATATTTTTCTACTGATATTATTTCCGCAGATAGTCGTCAATGTTATAAAGAATTAAACATTGGTGTAGCCAAACCTTCAGAAGAAGAACTTTTTCTTATTCATCATTACTTTATTAATTCTTTTTCTATATCGGATCTGATTTCTGCGGCAGATTTTGAAAAGTATGCTTTAGCAAGTATCAATAAAATATTTGAGCAAAGAGATGTAGCCATCATGGTGGGGGGGACGGGTTTATACATCAGGTCATTTTGCGAAGGATTAGATGATATTCCTGGAATAACTGATGAAGTAAAAAAAATAGTAGCTGATAATTATGCAGCAGTAGGTATAGAGTGGCTGCAAGAGCAGTTAAATAAAAATGATCCTGAATATTTTCAAAAGGGAGAAATTTTAAATCCTCAAAGAATGATGAGGGCATTGGAAGTTGTTTTAACCACTGGGAAATCTATTCTGAGTTTTCAAAAAAATCGTACTACAAAAAGGGACTTTAATATTATAAAGATTGGGCTTGAATTACCAAGAGAGGATTTGTACAACCGTATTAATCAAAGAGTGGATGAAATGGTCGCATCTGGCCTTGTGGCTGAGGTGGAAAGTCTGATTCCTTACAAATCATTCAATGCATTGCAAACAGTTGGTTATAGAGAATTGTTTGATTATTTTGAAGGAAAGAATTCGTTGGACAATGCCATTAATTTAATCAAGCAAAATACTCGTCACTATGCAAAGCGACAAATGACTTGGTTTAAAAAAGATACAACAATAAATTGGGTGGATATGAGAAATCCTGACCAGGCAATTGATAGCATCAAAAAAATAATTAAATAATCGCCCCCCAAAAAAATGCCGCTATTCAATAGCGGCATTTTTTTAGATATTAATATTTATTAAAATTTCCAACCCACAGTAGCAACTACATTTCCAAGATTTTGTTTGGTTGCAGCATAAGTATTGGCTCTATCTTCAAGCCTGTAAGGGAAACTCGCATCTTTGGTAAGATTGTGCACATAAGTAAGATCAATGAATATTCCTTTATGTCTATAACCCAAACCTCCGCTTAATAACATTCTGTTTACCTTGAAGCCTGCATCTTTATATGGATTCATGTAATATCCAAATCCTAGTCGCGCCATTACAATATTGAATTTTACTTCGCCCCCCACTTTAAAATTAAAAGCACCTTTGTATTGTTCTTTAACAACATTGTTAAGGGCTTTATAATAATCTTTTTCTTCGGTAGAAGGAGCTTCAGCATCGCTGCTAAAACGGCTGCCTTTGTGATTCACATATTCAATGTCTGCAGAGATAAATCCTTTTTGTTTTTTTACATTCTCAATTTCTCTAAAAACATAGGAAGCGCTTATAATTGCTTTCCATGGGGAGGTTTGCATATACCTGCTTTCACCAGGTTGGTTGTTTGTAAACAATATAGAGGATTCAGAAAAGGTTTCTGTTTGACCTGAGGGTGTTTCAAGATTGCTTGTAAGACTTGCCGTATGCTCGTCTTTCATCAAATACAATGAAGGGGTATGAAGGGCAAGGCCTAGCCTGATATATTCCTGAGGCCTGTATATAACGCCCAGTTTTAAATTCACACCTACACCTGAAGTTTTAAAATGATCAACATAAGTTGCGTTCTTAAATCCATTTAAAGTGTTTGAAGAAGTATCACTTTCTGTAAACTCAATATTACTCTTATAATTTACAATAGGAATACCAAGGGTACCACCAAAGAACCATTTATCACCCTGATTGTATGCACCACCGATAGCAAGTTCATAAATTCCGCCGTTGGTAGTTTTTAGCATTTCCTGCCTAAGCGCCTGACCGGCATCTAAAATATTTTCAGGAGCTCCTCTTACTTGCAAAACACTACCCACCCTTACTGTATCTATCAGGTAAGTCTGTAATGCTAATGCTGATGTATATGGAAGCTGAGAATTTGTATTTAATACTTCGTTTATACTAAGGCCACTTTTAGAGAATTCTTCTGCAAATTGCTCACTGAAAGAACTGTAATTATTTAGTCCTTTATACCGGATTATATTATTGAAGTTGGCAGTTTGGGTAATGGCAATACTAAAAGCACTGCTATTTTTGGGTTGATAGCGGTTCACGCTGCCAATAACAAAACCTGTAGGGCCAAGGCCAAAAGCATTCTTTTTTTCTGTGGTACTGGTCTCCCTGTAATTAGCTTTTTGCTTATTCAAGAATATTCCGGGAGTAAAAACAAACTCTCTGGTTTTATAAAACCCAAGTCCGGCCGGGTTTACATAAGTAGCAGTAATATCACCTCCAAGAGAGCCCATCACGCCTCCAATAGCTAAATTTCTGGCAGTTCCGTTTTGAGGATACCAACTGTATCGCACAGCATCTTCGGGTATTTGCGCAAAAGTATCTGCTGCAGGGTATAGAAATAGCAGGAGTAAATATTTTTTCATGATAAATGTTTTAAGATGGCAAAGGATTTGTTTAAAAAAGCCGGTCGAAATATTATTTAATTCAACCGGCTTTTTAATATTTTTTAGTTGCCACGGGTTGGCCTTGTAACAGAACCACCGCTGCTGCTTCCAGAAGAACCTGAACTGCTGCTTCCACTATTACTTGATGAAGGAGTATATGTTCTTGTATTGTTACTCTCCGATCCTGAACTTCTGGTAGAGGTTGACCCTGAACTGGAAGCTGCTGATGTTATAGGTGTAATAATTCTTCTTATAAAAGATCCACTATTGTTATTACTGTTATTGTATGATTTATTGGTTTGAACCCATTTTGTTTGTCCGGTTTTTGTGTTGGAAACAACCAATGTATTATTATTGTAGCTGCCAAGATTGGTCATTCTTGGAGCATTGTTTTTCGGATTTACAATAGCATAACCAGGTAAAAATACAGGGCGGTTATAATAATATGGATTGTAATAATAACCATAGTTGTATCCATAATGATACGGATCATATCGGCAACTGTAATCGTAATCATCATTAATATCTCTCCAACGCCTATCACGTGTAGACATGCGGATCTCTCTTTCTTCGTAATTGTCTATTCTTCCTTCCTCTTTAGTATTATCTTGTTTTACATTGTCTTTTTCATCAATTCCTCTTATAGGAGAGTAATAAACATCATCAGGTGTTTGGCCGCTTTTGTAAGCAGTGCTGCAACTTGTTATTGAAAACGCAGCAATGGCTAAAAGTAATAATTTCGTGTTCATGGCGATCATTTAAAAAATGAAGTATAAAGTTACTGTTTTTATATGCCTTTTTATTTGTTACTGTAAAATTGCATAATCTATTTGCTATAAGACGTATAAGATTATTTTTTTGATGTTAAAGATGTCATAAATAGAATATTTTATTTCGTTTTATTTTTTTGAACCTAAAAAGGGAAGAGATTTACAAAAACGACTGCTTTTTTACTATAAAAGGGCCTTTAAGTTAAACTTTGGCAAAGAAGCAGAAGTTGTTACTTTTGTGACCCTTTTAGTATTTGCAAGATTAAAACTTGTAGACCCATTTTTTTAGCAGTAGTCAGATTGTATAAGCATCTATATGAGATAGAATTTGACAACTTTTCCTGAATTAATAGGGAACTCTAAATATTGAAAATGTCTAATTTGAATATCATTAATTAAAATAAAAAATATCCCGGTAGGGGTTGGGTTATGAGTAAAGAACTTACATCAAGAGCAGAAGATTATTCGCAGTGGTACAACGAATTGGTCGTAAAAGCTGCATTAGCAGACCATTCCGCTGTTAGAGGCTGTATGGTTATTAAACCTTATGGCTATGCATTATGGGAAAATATGCGTGATCAGTTGGATAAAATGTTTAAGGAAACCGGTCATGTAAATGCTTATTTTCCGTTATTTGTTCCTAAAAGTTTATTTGAAGCCGAAGAAAAAAACGCAGAAGGTTTTGCTAAGGAGTGCGCTGTAGTAACCCATTATCGCTTGATAGCTGATCCCGAAAATAAAGGGAAACTAATAGTTGACCCAGCAGCAAAACTAGAAGAGGAATTGATTATAAGGCCTACAAGTGAGGCCATCATTTGGAATACATATAAGGGCTGGATACAGTCATACAGAGATCTTCCATTATTAATTAACCAGTGGGCAAATGTGGTTAGATGGGAAATGCGTACTCGTTTATTTTTGCGCACAGCCGAATTTTTGTGGCAGGAAGGACATACCGCTCATGCTACCAAAGAAGAGGCGGTGGAAGAAACGGTAAAGATGCTGAATGTATATGCAAGTTTTGTAGAAGAATACATGGCAGTGCCTGTTATTAAAGGAGTAAAAACAGCTAGCGAACGTTTCGCAGGTGCAGAAGATACTTATTGTATAGAGGCATTGATGCAGGATGGTAAGGCTTTACAGGCAGGAACTTCGCATTTTCTTGGCCAGAATTTTGCCAAAGCATTTGATGTGAAATTTAGCGACAAAAACAATAAACTTGAATATGTATGGGCTACCAGTTGGGGCGTAAGTACAAGGTTAATTGGTGCACTTATTATGGCTCATAGTGACGATCAGGGACTTGTTATGCCTCCCAAAATTGCTCCATTGCAGGTGGTAATTGTTCCAATCTATAAAGGAGAAGAAGGAAAAGCAATTGTTGATGCTAAAGCTAAAATAATCATCGAAGAATTAAAAGCTTTGGGTATCAGGGTTAAATATGATGACAATGATAATGCAAGGCCAGGTTGGAAGTTTGCAGAATACGAATTAAAGGGAGTACCTGTGAGAATAGCGTTGGGGCAAAGAGATATCGATAATAATGTTGTAGAATTGGCCCGCAGAGATACCAAGGAGAAAAAATCTGTTTCAATAGATGGGTTGGCTGTTTATGTGAAAGCGTTACTGGAAGAAATTCAGCAATATATCTTTAATAAAGCGTTGGATTTTAGAACGGAAAATACCAGAAAGGCAGACACCTGGGATGATTTTGTAAAACTGCTGGATGAAAAAGCAGGTTTTATTTCAGCTCATTGGGATGGAACACCTGAAACTGAAGAAAAAATCAAAGAACAAACCAAGGCTACCATCCGTTGTATTCCTTTAGATAATGAAATGGAGGATGGTGTTTGTATTCTTTCAGGTAAACCAAGTAAACAAAGAGTTTTGTTTGCAAGAGCTTATTAATTCTGATTAGAATCTAGCCTTGAATGGAACTTGTAGATAGTATAAAAACGGATCAATTTTGATCCGTTTTTATATACATCAATGATTTTATTCTCTGGTGGCAAGATAATTGTAATCCTCGAGCAGCTTTTCTAAAAAGGGCAGAGATGGCAAGTCTGATTCTATTTGCAAAACAGACTTTATTTTAAACTCCACTCTTGCGCACAATTCTTCATTTTTTCTTTTTTTAGTTTGAGTAACAACCGTTTTAATTGTATTGATATCGTTGTCTGATAAACGCATCACTTGCGGAAACTGAACCTGATGATTTTGACTGTCAATATCCATAAAAATAGTATCGTTCACGCTCATATTTGAAGTAGTAACAATAACCACTGTTCCTGCTGCAATATCCCCCAATCGTTGGCTTTTGGGTGATATTGAAATAGCAATCAATACGCCAATACCCAAGAGCCCGGTTATGATAATATATGCAAACAATATTTCATCAGAGAAATAGATGTATCCAAATAAAAATGGCCACTCAAAAAATTTGGTAATCCATCTAAGAATATACTGGCCTATTGTAGGTTCACTTCCAGTGAGGCTGATGACCCTGATATTCATAATTTTTTTACCAAGCGTTTGCCCATTCATACTTATTTCGGTAACTAAGGAATAAAGCAGCATGGGCAGTGAAATTATTAGGATATCTAGCCCCATATTACCTTTGTCTAAGTTTAAACCATCGTAGAGTAATGTTTTCATGCCATACAGGTAGATAATCAGCATCACAAAATCGATAAGATAACCCAGTAACCTTTTATGAAACGGTGCTACCTCAAATTCGAGGTCTATGTTAAAAACAGTATTGATCTGTACTGATGACATGCTAACTGCAATTTACAATTACAAACATAGCAAAAACAGAAAACGATATTTTTTTATTACTGAAAAAAGCATCAAATTGTATTTTTGAAAAGATATTAACAGCAAACAGATATCTAAACTCAGCATACCGGTACTATGAGAGAAGCGATGTTTATTAAAAAGAATGTGGAGAAGTGGAATCAGTATCAGCAGGAAAAATCTACTGATCCTGATGAAACAGCTCAACGTTTTATCACACTTGTTGACGATCTTTCCTATGCAAAAACATTTTATCCAAAAAGCAAAGTTTCTAGCTGGGTAAATGGATTGGCAGCTGGCATCTATCAAAGTATTTACAAAAATAAAAAAGAAAAATACAGCCGTATTTTCGATTTCTGGAAGTACGAATTGCCCATGGTTTTTAAAAAACATCACCGTACGTTTCTCTTTACTGCAGCAATTTTTATATTGTTTGTTACCATTGGCGTTTTGTCATCCTATTCCAATCCGGATTTTATAAGAGGTGTTCTGGGAAATAACTATGTGGATATGACCGAGGAAAATATTGCCAAAGGAGATCCTTTTGGCGTATATAAAGATGAGAATCCATTTACGATGTTTGTTCGTATAGGGTTTAACAATATTAAAGTTGCATTTTTTACATTTATAGGAGGGTTCTCACTAGGTATTTTCACAATGAAAATATTATGGGATAATGGAATTATGTTGGGTTGTTTTCAATATTTATTTTTTGCCAATGGGCTTGGAATACAATCTGTATTAGTAATCTGGATTCATGGCACCATTGAAATTTCTTCTATTGTAATTGCAGCAACAGCAGGATTTATCTTGGCAAATGGCATTTTATTTCCAGGAACTTACACAAGGTTGGAATCATTTAAACGAGGTGCCAAAGATGCGGCTAAAGTGCTTTTATCATTAATCCCTTTTTTTATTGCAGCTTCTTTTTTGGAAAGCTATGTAACTCATCTAATGAGTAGAACCTATGATAAAGATATGAACCAGGGATTGCCAGTTTGGGTTAGTGTAATTATCCTTGCATTATCGCTGGGCTTGATAATTTGGTACTTTGTAATATGGCCCATCCTATTAAATAAAAAAGGACGTTTTGTAAAAAATGATGATATCGTAAAACGCTTGTATAACCGTAATGATTAAACGCCTTATCATAATTTTTTTTCTAAGCCTTCCGGCGCTTTGTTTAAATGCGCAAAATACGGTTGAAGATTCTGTAAATATTTTACAGGAACAAATAATTGATGACTCTGCTCAGGACGAAGAAGTAGTTGAGGAAGAACCATTAACAGATACTATTTTGAATATTTATCCAATTACTATTTTACAAGACACTATCAGCGCCTGGAAAAATAAAAAAGATTTTGTTTATATAAAAAATCTCGACAGCCTTTTAAGGGTTTCGCAGGAAGAGGAAAAAGCTAAAAATGCGGATACTATGCAAATGCCCAATGCTTCTTTTCTTGACAGTATTTTTAATGGGCCAGTTATAAAACTAGTATTGTGGTCTATGGCAGCCATTTTTGTTTTGGTGATATTATTCCAGTTGTTTAAAAATAAAGGTTTCTTTAAACCGGTGGATACTAAATGGGTGAAGGAAGAGGAGCTGTTACCAGGGGAAGATATACTGGAACAGAATTTTGATAAACTGTTGCAGCATTCATACCGTCTGGGGGATTATAGATCGGCTATCCGTTACCAATTTTTAAAAACCCTTCAGATTTTGAGAGATAAAGAACTAATTGATTTTTCTGTGGATAAAACCAATAGCCGTTATGTACATGAAGTGCCGGTAAAATGGCGCAATGAATTTGCAAACTTGATTTTAAGCTATGAATATGTATGGTATGGAAATTATTTACTTAGTATAGAGCAGTATGAGCAGCTTCAAAAAAAATATGTATCCTTTAATGAAAAAATATAGATAGTCACTTGTTTAAAAGCACTTATTATATCATCCTGTTTTTTTTATATGCAATTATTTTATATTCTTGCATAGCGCCAAAATCCAAACTTCCTGATTTAAAGGAAAAATACGGATATAAGGATACCAAACCTTTTGGGGCTTATACAGCCTACCAAATAATTAAAAATATTTATCCAGACAAAATCATAAATCTGAATAAAAAGCCATTTTCTAAATTTTACAACAGCACCCATTTTGACTCAGCATCTTTTTATATCAATATCAGCAATAAATTTTATGTTAATGATGCAGATGCCCAATCTGTATTAGATTTTGTATATGAAGGGAATACTGCATTTATTTCTTCTTCTATGATCGATACCGTGCTGATGTCTAAGATTTTCTGTCGTCAGGAATATACAAACTGGCTCTCCGAGACAAGCAAACCGAAATATGTAACAACATCTGTAAGTCTCTTGCCGGATGAATATTCGTTTAAAGACAGTTTCTCCTATTATTATTATCCGTTTGTAAATTATTTTTCTGAAATACATGGCGATAGGGGACGCATAACTGGTTACAATCAAAATAGGAAACCAAATTTTATTGTCTTTTTCTGGGGGAAAGGCCGTTTATTCCTGCATTGTGAGCCTAGGGCACTGAGTAATTATTTTTTATTGTCAGGAGACAATCATTTGTACCTAAAACAAATTATGCAATTGATGAATGATAAACCCGGAAACGTTTTCTGGGATGATTATTACAATAAAATAAATTATCGGGAATCTGATGATGATTCTTTTTCTACACTATCGGCAATAATGAAGCACGCTGGCTTGGCAATGGCATTTTGGATTATATTGATTTTACTACTTTTATACATTCTCTTTGGAGGCAAAAGAAAACAAAGAATTGTACCCGTTGTTAAACCAGTTCAAAATACTTCCATTGCTTTTACAGAAGCTGTTGCAGCATTGTATCTTGTAGAAAAAAACAATAAGAATATTGCAGATAAAATGGTTAGCTATTTTAATGAGTTTATCAGGACTCGTTATTTTTTAAATATCCATACTGTGAATGCCGATTTGATTACAGTGCTCAGCAAAAAAAGTGGTGTTGAACATGATAAAGTGCAATCTTTATACTATGCCATACAGCAAATTGGGACTGCCGAATCGGTTAGTGATTTTGAATTATTATCTCTAAATGAACAAATACAACTTTTTTATAAAAAACGAATATAATGGAAGAGCAATTTTTTGAAGAACGTACAGCGGTAGCAGAACTTAATGAAAAGATGACCGAAATTCGGAACGAGATTTCTAAAGTAATCATAGGGCAGCATCATGTCATAGACTTGCTGCTAACAGGTCTTTTATGTGATGGCCACTTGTTGCTGGAAGGTGTGCCGGGAGTTGCCAAAACACTGGCTGCTAAACTCATTGCTAAAATAATTGACGTGAAATTTAGCCGGCTACAGTTTACACCCGACCTGATGCCAGGAGATGTGATTGGTACCTCTGTGTTTAATCCAAAAGAGGGTAGTTTTTATTTTAAACCCGGTCCTATCTTCAGCAATATTGTGCTTATTGATGAGATTAACCGCTCTCCGGCCAAAACACAGGCAGCATTGTTTGAGGTAATGGAAGAAAGACAAGTAACAGTGGATGGGCATACCCATATAATGGAATATCCTTTTTTGGTGCTCGCAACTCAAAATCCAATTGAACAGGAAGGTACTTATCGATTGCCGGAAGCACAGCTGGATAGATTTTTATTTAAAGTGGAGATTGGTTATCCGAGCCTACAGGAAGAAGTTGCAATTCTGACAGGCCAACAAGGTAAAACGCAAAATGAATTGTTGCAGGACGTAAATAAAATTTTAACTGCGGAAAGTATCCACTACTATCGTAAAGTGGTGCAGGAGGTTAAGATAGAGCATCGGTTGATAGAATATATTGCAGGTATTGTTCATGAAACAAGAAACAACCCTTCTCTATACCTTGGAGCCAGTACAAGAGCTTCGCTCGCATTATTAAAATCTGCCAAAGCCACAGCTGCACTAAAGGGTAGGGACTTTGTTATTCCTGAAGATATTATTGAAATGGCACCACATGTTTTAAGGCATCGTATTATGCTTACGCCCGAAAAGGAAATGGAAGGGCTTACTCCCGATGACCTTATTGGCAATATTTTAAAAGTACTGGAAGTTCCACGTTAATCATAAAAAAACTGTTTGAATATTATTAAAAAATATATTGGTGATTTTTATCTGGGCACCCGGTTTTACGTAGTTGCCGGACTGTGCGCACTTCTGTTTATAATAGCTTTTTTTATTCCTTTATTATTGGGTTTTGCAGGTATTTTATTTGTAGCTTTTTTATTGTTTTTTGCGGCTGATTATATTTTTCTGTTTATTATTGTTAATACTCCTAAAGTAAATAGGGTTGTGACTTCCAGGCTAAGTAATGGAGATAAAAATATTGTGGAGTTAAATGTGCGCAATAGGAATAAATTTACTTTATTTATTAAAATTATTGATGAATTGCCTGTTCAATTACAGGAAAGAAATTTCCAGTTGAATAAAAAATTTAGTTCAGACCAGCAGCAAATTATACAGTATACCATAGTGCCTGCAGAAAGAGGTGTATATGCTTTTGGGAATATTTTATTGTTCGTAAATACATTCTTTGGTTTTGCTGTAAGAAGATTTTCAATTCATTCAGCACAAACAGTCAGTGTATATCCATCCTATATGCAGATGAGAAAGTTTCAGTTGATTTCGAAGTCTACAACCAATAATGAACCAGGTAATCAGCGTAAGAGGAAGATTGGCCAGAGTATGGAGTTTGAGCAAATAAAAGATTATATAAGTGGTGATGATATGCGTACCATTAATTGGAAAGCTACTGCTCGAAGAGGTGTATTGATGGTTAATAATTATGTGGATGAAAAATCACAACATGTATATTGTATGATAGATAAAGGGCGTTTGATGAAAATGCCTTTTAAGGGATTAAGCCTGCTTGATTATGCGATTAATGCAACACTTGCATTGAGTAATGTTTGTTTACAAAAGCAGGATAAAATAGGACTCATTAGTTTCTCTAATAAAATTGCAACCCTAATTCCGGCAGAGCGAAAACCTGTGCAAAGAGAAAATATTTTACAGGCACTATATAAAGAACAGACTGGTTTCCTGGAAAGTGATTTTGAAATGCTGTATATGCAAATTCGCAGCAAGATCAAGCAAAGAAGTTTACTCATTTTATTTACCAATTTTGAATCATTGAGTGGATTAAAACGGCAGATGAATTATCTGAGATCCATCGCCAGACATCATTTATTATTGGTCGTATTTTTTGAGAATACAGAACTAAACAAACTGTCGCATGAAGAAGCTATAACGGTAGAAGATGTTTATGTAAAAACGATTGCAGAAAAATTTGTGTATGAGAAAAAGCTGGTGGTTAAAGAGTTGCAGAAATATGGTATTCTGTCTATATTAACTGCGCCTGAAAATCTGACTATAAACGCTATCAATAAATACCTTGAGTTAAAATCCAGACAGGCAGTTTAGACTATTTACTGGTTAACACTTCTTTAATTTGGGTTGTAAATCATCTTCATTTAAAAACTAAAAACTGTTCAATTTTTTTCGGCGGTACTGAAGTCTTACTTTCGCAAAAATTAATAACTTGGCAAACAAAGGATCATACTGGGCTAAACACAAAGAGCAGATTCATGGAAATGAAGAAGAACGTGCTGCAAAAAAAATATATGAGCCTATTTCGGAAGAGGTAAAAAAGAAATTCGAGGATGGGCAGGTGATCCTGATTGACAAACCACTCCACTGGACTTCCTTTGATGCAGTTCGTAAGATCCGAAATTTAATTAAAATAAAAAAAGTGGGACATGCAGGCACTTTAGATCCCCTTGCAACAGGTTTACTTATTGTTTGTACAGGCAAGTTTACTAAAAAGATAAATGAATATATGGCCCAGGAAAAAGAATATACAGGTTCTTTTACACTAGGGGCAGTTACGCCAACTTATGACCTTGAGAGTACCCCTTTAGACTTTAAAGATTTTTCAGCTATTACCGTAGAACAGTTAAAGGAAATGACACAACCATTTATAGGTGAAATACAACAGGTGCCACCCATTTATTCGGCTATTAAAAAAGATGGGGTTGCTTTATACGAACTGGCCAGAAGAGGCGTAGATGTTGAACTAAAGCCAAGGACTATAACCATAAAAGAATTTGAAATTACTAGGGTTGAACTTCCTGTTGTTTACTTCAAAGTGGTATGCTCTACAGGGACCTATATTAGAAGTTTGGCACATGATTATGGTGCGGCATTGGGGTGTGGAGCTTATTTAAGCGCACTTCGCCGAACAAAGATTGGAGAGCATTTGGTAGAAAATGCTGTTGGGATAGAAGGGTTTATTGAAAGTTTGTACAGTTAAAATGGAACTCCAATCCCAATCGTAAAATTAAAATTTTCGTATCTCCATCTTCTGTAAACATCTTCCTCTCCTCTGGTAAAAATCTTTTTAAGGAAGTCATCGAATCCTATGGATGGAGATTTCCATCCGCTGTTTATATAACTTAATTCAGGTCTTTTAAAACGGAATCCTAAATCAAATCTTAGTACTACGTAATTAAAATCGAGCCTGAATCCAGTACCTGCAGACAAGCCTATTTGCTTGTATAAATTGCCAAATTTAAACTGTGCACTATCCGGGTTGCCATCTGTTCTTAAATTTTTCATATTCCACACATTACCGATATCCACAAACACCGCACCCCTAAGTGTAAGAAGATTGGGGATTAAATGGGCAATATCATAACGGTATTCTGTATTTAATTCTATTTGAATATCGCCTGTTCGGTCGTTAAATATGTTTTGTTTATAAGCTGGCAAGGATTCTCCGCCACGTCCGATACCTCTAACAGGCCAGCCCCTCATGCTATAAGTACCCCCGCCAAAAAACTGTTTGAAAAAAGGCAGTGCAGAATCTTTGAACAGTGGCATTCCTATGCCCGTAAAGGCCCTCATTACAAGTGCCGTTTTTTTATAATTTACGGTGTATTTGTATTCTGCATCCAGCTTAATATATTTCTTTTTGTATTTGTTTAATACCGGAAGCCAGCCCCATGTTAAACCGCTTTCTTCAATATTTATATTGATGGTTCTGTCTTTAGACAGACTTTTTAGGTGTATTGGATTGCGAAATGAAGTAGAGAATCCGGCCCCCATCCCTACAACAAAAGAGGTATTATAGGAATACTCTAGGAAGCGGTTATTTGCTAAAATTCTTTTAAAACTATCTGATTGATTGAGATAGCTAAATTGAGTATTAAAAGGTTTTATAATCCAGCTACTGTTTTGGGATGCAGTATTCTTCTTGCCCGGTATAGATTTTCCGATACTAACATTAACGGTTTGCAAGTAAAAAAGATCCAACCTGTTATTTAAAGAAAAACTAGAATTGATAAAAGATTCACCAGGTCTGTTGGTTTGTCTTTTTTTACTTTGTAAGAAAGTAGGAATAAAGGAAATATTCCTTGGAATACTAACATTGTTGCTATAACTAAATTCCGTAGAATTAATCAAGCCTGTATTGGTTCCCCTACTGTTATTGTTTAATTCAACACCTGAACGCAACCGGTGCGTCATCCTTATAGCTTCACGCCCGATATTGCGGTTTATGAGAGATAGATTGCCAGACAAGCCAATCAGGTTTCCAGCCAGCGCATTGTTGGTATTGCTAGAAGCAGAATAACTGGCTTCTAATGCAGCTTCAAATCCAAACTTTTTAACCGGAATCAATTCTACTATCAAGTCTACTTTACTGCTGTCTTTTAATTCCCTAACCTGAATATTGCTTGATTGCCATACGCCGGTTTTAGCAAGATTGGATAATGTTTTATTATATTCAGCCTGACTGTATATCTGGTTTGGTCTCAGCGTGATATTGCGGGATAAAAATCCTGTTCTGAATATTGGTTTATGATACCTCAGAATAAAATTGCGGGTGGTTCTTTGTGTAATTTTAACCGTGTCATTTAGGTTGTCTCCCTGGCTATAATCCTGTAAAACATAAATTTGATTAACCCGGTACTGATTTAGTTTGGTAGAATCCTCGGGTTTGTTCAGCAGCATGGCTAATTTAATACTGGGAGAATCTCTTTGTTGCTGCGCTTCAGCCAATATTCGCAGTTGTTCAAAAGGGTCGTCACTAAGGTTGGTTAATGCTTCAATACTGGTATCGCCTCTCATTCTTAATTCTGCAGCAGTAAATTTATAATAACCATTGTTCCTGAAAGTGTCAACCTGTCTGCTTATTTCACCTAAAACAGCAGCTTTTGTAATGGGGTTGTCTTTTGCAAGAATACTTTGATCGCTGTAATTAAGTGCTAGTTCCTGTAAGGCAGGGTTAGACAATCTATAGCTAAAATTATCTATCCTGGTAGGATTGCCTACTTCTACTGTATAATGTACAATAACTTTTCTACCTGAAGTATCTGACCTATAGCTCACTTTTGAGTTATAATAACCCAGGTGATACATCGAGGCTTTCATATTACTTGCAGATAGGGCTGTATAAGCAGTATCGTAAGCCGGTGGCCTTTTTAGTATGGTGAAAAAGAATAAAACATCTGTAGTTTTTAGTGTAGAACTATCGTCTAATTGAGCAGCAAGTCTGTCTGCCAGTGCGCTGCGTTCGAGTTTTGAAAAATTTCCTCCTTTTACCTCAAAGCTGTTTTTTATCAGGTAGGGTTTGTCTTTGGGCGCTTTTCTTGTAATATTGCAGGAATATAAAAACAGGCATACGATCAAAATTGGACGGATGCGAATTAATGTAAAGGTATCTTTAAGTGAATTTAATTGCATAAATATTGAGCCATGTTAACCAAAGCCACCATCAAATATATTCAAAGTTTACAGCACAAAAAATTTCGAGATGAGGAAGGGGCTTTTTTTGCTGAAGGTCCTAAGCTTGTAAACGAGCTTTTGCAGGGGGATGTATTTGTCTGTAAAAATATTTATGCATTGCCGGAATGGGGAAGTCTGCTTCCCGAGCAGTTAAAAAACAGGTATTTCCATCAAACAGCGTTCATCAAAGATTTTGAGCTTGAGAAAATATCTGCACTCTCTAAACCCAATCAGGTACTTGCAGTTTTTGAGAAAAAAAAGGCTGATAATAACCCATTGGTAAAAAACAATATCAGTATTGTGCTGGATGATATTCAAGATCCGGGCAACCTGGGAACCATTATTCGGATTGCAGACTGGTTTGGGGTAAAGAATATTGTTTGTTCACTTCATACTGCTGATATGTATAACAGTAAAGTTGTACAAAGTACCATGGCCAGTCTGCAAAGGGTTAATCTTATTTATACTGATATTGAAATTTGGCTTACCGAAAATAAAACGATCCCTGTTTATGCCGCCACGCTTCACGGAGAACCTTTACAATCTATTTCATCACTAAAAGAAGGAATCATTATTATAGGCAATGAATCAAAAGGGGTTAGTGATGCAATTATAAAATTGGCCGACAAAAAAATTACGATCCCATCTTTTGGGGAAGCGGAGTCCTTAAATGCAGCAGTAGCAGCTGGTATTATCATGTATGAAATAAGAAGGTAGTTCTAAGTCGCTTCACTGGTTCATAGTCAGAAGATCAGTTATCTAAACTGAATGGCCTTTACCGGATTGACTCTTTTAATTAATAGAGTAGGTATTATTAAAGTGGCAAAACAAACAGCAAGTGTTACAAGGTCTACCAGTACCACCTGCAGCCAGTTGATACTTGCTTCCGCTTTGCTCATATAATAAGCTTCTTCATTAAGTTTTATAAATCCCGTTTGTTGCTGCAAAACACAGATACCAATTCCCAAAATGGTTCCTGTAACAATACCAATAACAGCAATAAGGGTGGTATTGTATAAAAATATTTTTTGAATACCCCAATCTGTTGCTCCAATTGCTTTTAATATTCCTGTCATGCGGGTTCGTTCCAAAACTAAAATAATCAGGCAAGTAATCAGATTTACCACAGCAATAATCATCATGATGCTGAGCAATATATTTTTTAATTGCCCCTGAAGTCCAAGCCAGTCAAAGATTTCAGGATATATTTCTTTCATACTCCTGCTATACCATCCCTGCGGCAGCTCTTCATAGATAAGGTTGTTGACACTGTCTGTTTGCTGGTAATCTTTTAGAAAAATTTCGTAACCGCCTATTTGATTAGGTTCCCAGTTGTTTAACCGTCTTATTAGATTTATATCTGCAATGGCAAAATTCTGATCAAAACGTTCAATGCCTGTATTATAAAATCCCGCTACTATAAGTTTTCTGGCTCTTCTTGTACCATCAGCGCTAAAGAAAAATACCAGCATACTATCGCCTACGTTTATGCGTAATTGTTTGGCTGTATAAGTACTGATGTTTATTTGCTGACTGTAGCCACTGTCGGCGAATGACAGCCATTTGCCTTTTTGTAAAAAACGCCCAAGGCGGTTAAAGTTAAAATCCCTGTCAACAGCTTTTAGTAATACACTTTCTATTCCGGTTTCAAATTTAAGGATCGCCGATTTAGTAGCATATTTTTCTATTGTTTGAACTTGAGGCAAGGATTTAATATAAGCTTCTATGGAATCGTTTTGGGTAATGGGGTATTCTTCGGCAATATTAACTTTTTCTTCAAGGTTTTGCTGTACCCGCACGTGTCCCCAAAAACTGAAGACTTTATTGCTGATTACCTGCTGAAATCCATTAACAAAACTAAGCGCCACAATCATTACAGCCACACTAAGGGTAGTGGCACTAATGGCAAGGCCAATAATAAAACGGCTAAAGGTATTTTTATTTACCCCGGCTATTCGTTTTGCTATAAATAAGGAAACATTCAAAAAGGCATAAATTTGGTATCTTTCAAAAGTAAATTAAATAAGCTATTAAATGAGTTTCATTCGTTACAGTCTTATCATTCTTTTTTTGATTAATGGATTTCATACATCTGCACAGCAGGAAGAGATGATATATAAACCCAATATTAAGACGGTACAATTATTTCAATATGGCAATCAGCAGGGGTTGCCCATTTATACGCTTAACAGCGGAGACCAATTGCAACTGGGGTTTGATGATATGGAAGGCAGTCTAAAAAATTATTATTACACCTACGTCTTATGCGATTATAACTGGCAACCGGTCAACTTAAATCCATTTGATTATATAAAAGGATTTACACAAAACAGAATAAGTAATTATCGTTATTCCTCTATTGCTTTTACCCGTTATACGCATTATCAGGCTATTTTACCTGATAGAAATTCAGCAACACCAACCCGTTCGGGCAATTATTTATTAAAAGTTTTTTTAGACGGAGATACAGCGAAATTGGTTTTTACAAAAAGAATGTATGTGTTGGATCAAAAAGCCAATATTAGTGCAGAAGTAAAGCAGCCATTTACACCACAGTTATTTAGCACTCATCAAAGAATAAAATTTTCTGCGAGTATTAAAGATATCAACAGTTTTAGTGCAGCGCAACAGATAAAAGCTGTAATACTTCAAAATAACCGTTGGGATATTGCGCAAAAAGATATTCTTCCCACATTTGTAAGGGGTAACACTTTACAATATGATTCGGAGAATATTGGCATTTTTGAGGGGACCAAAGAATGGCGCTGGCTAGATCTTCGTAGTTTCAGGCTGCAAAGTGACAGGGTGGCCAAAGCGAATTATAATAAAACATCTACCGAGATATTCCTAAAACCAGATGGAGACAGGAGAGCAGACAGGTATGTGTATTTTCCTGATTATAATGGGATGTACAATATTTCTACATATGAAACCATCAATCCCCTATGGCAGGGAGATTACGCTGCAGTAAATTTTTCGTTTGTAACGCCTAGTAGGCTTGCTTATACAAATCAGGATATCTATCTTTTTGGCGGATTTACCGGTTATGCAATTTCAGATAAATGGAAAATGATTTTTAATGAAGAAAAGCAGGTGTATGAAACCAATGCTTTTTTAAAACAGGGATATTATAATTACAGTTATGTTTTGAAAGACAGGGGCAATGCAGGTAAAATAACTGCCTTGGAAGGAAATTACTGGGAAACTGAAAATAGCTATACCATCCTTATATATTATAAATCCTTTACGGATAGAAGTGATCAGTTGATAGGAGTGAGCCAGATAAATTCAAGGGGAGACAGGCCAGGGTTTAGTTTTTAAAATAATCTGTTAAAAGGCTACAAATTCTTTAAACCAATTTATATGTTTTTTATTTAGAGCAGATTATTGCCAGGCAAAAAAATGATGTATTGTTTTTATTTTTTACAAAAAAAATAGTTTGCATAAATTTAATGGGGTTTAAAGGCCTATATTTGCAACGGCAAGTCTTATACGACCAGCTCCTGTTGAACTCCCCCAGGACCGGAAGGTAGCAAGGGTAGATGGTTGAGCGGTGCGATGTAAGTAACTTGCCATTTTTTATGCCCCTACCTCAAAGCTGATTTATTCTTCCCACATTTTTTTAAGTTTTGCACCATTTTACTGTATAATTTTTTTAATTAGAGAAATTCAAATAATATACTTTTGCGGAGATTTGATTAACTAACAATTAAAAAGCAAGCCTCCATTTGAGGTTGAAACAAGAGTTATGAAATTTTTTATAGACACAGCAAATCTTGCTCAAATAAAAGAAGCCAATGATCTTGGTATTTTAGACGGAGTTACCACCAATCCTTCGCTTATGGCAAAAGAAGGTATTAAAGGAACCGAAGCTGTTATGCAGCATTATAAAACCATTTGCGATATGGTTGACGGTGATATTAGTGCTGAAGTGATCTCTACTGATTTTGACGGAATTGTGGCAGAAGGGAAAATACTGGCTGCTTTACACAAAAATATTGTTGTTAAAGTACCAATGATAAAAGATGGTATCAAAGCCATTAAATGGTTTACCGATAATGGTATTCGTACCAATTGTACATTGATATTTTCTGCTGGACAGGCTATTCTAGCTGCAAAAGCTGGCGCTACTTATGTGTCGCCTTTTATTGGCCGTATAGACGATAGCGGATGGGATGGAATGATCCTTATCCACCAGTTGCGCCAGATTTTTGATATCCAGGGATACAAAACAGAAATTTTGGCTGCGTCTATCCGCAATCCCAATCATATTATCAGTTGTGCTGAAGCCGGTGCAGATGTTTGTACTTGCCCGCTTCCTTCAATCCTTGGGTTGCTGAAACATCCATTAACGGATATTGGGTTGGCTCAGTTTTTAGAAGATGCCAAGAAATTTGCATAATTCGATTTTAACTTAGGGCAACTGTTTTAATTTGTAAGAATTAGTAGTTACCACACGGATATAAAAAATGCCCCGAAATTTTCGGGGCATTTTTATTAGATGGATTTATTTTTTTTCTTTTGTTGCAGCTTCATTTCCTGCAATAATTCTTCTGTAGTTTTTAATTTTTCCTCTTCTTTGGATTTGATAAAGAGTATAAATTGTTTTTGAACTGCAGGATTCTCTTTCAGTCTTACACTAATTGTGACTGCATCATTGTAAGAGTTGTTTTCTATAAATAAATTATTGCCATAAAATTTCCCGTGTGAGCTGCTGAAAATAATATGGTTACTGTCCAGTGGTATATATTTTCCATTAGATAAAAGCCCGTCAACATTAATATAATTGTAGGTTCCTTTTTTTAAACTGTCTGTATACAGATTTACATAAATACTGTCTATTTTCTGAGCTTTTGTAGCAACAGAATAGAATATAATCAGGAATAGCAAACGTTTTTTCAACCGTGAATTATTTGCACAAAGATGCCATTAATAAAAATGAATTGCAGTTAAGATGCTCTTAAAATATAGTGGGCAGTTTATATCAGTTAGAAATTCCCACTTTTTGTTGGTTGTATTGGTTTTTTTGTAATTCATTTAGCATAAACATGGCAAGATCTCCAGTGTTAATTTTATAGTTATTTACTGCAGGAGGGTAATTGGCTTCCGTAGTAAAAATACCAGTCACATCAGCGTTCACTAAATCAGGAGGGCAAACAAATGTCCAATCTAGTGTAGATTCTTTTAATAGTTCATACGCTTTGAGGTGTTCTTCCCCTACCGGAATAAATTGTGGAGGATAATTTTCATCATCCAGTAGTAGGCTATCGTTCGGGGCATTTAAAACGCCCATTCCTCCTACAGCTATAATTCTTTTAACTCCGGATTTTTCCATTTGTTCAACAATATTTTTCATGCCAAGCGAACGGGTTTTATCTGTACCGTCTAATGAACCGCCTAATACAGACAAGACAGCATCGCTACCCATAATGGCATTAAAAACTTCTTTTTCGTCAAATAATGCACCTTGTATAAGATGGAGATTCTCGTGTTCGAAAAAGTGGCTGGTGAAAACATTTCTGCCAAATGCTTTTACGGTAAAACCCATGAAGAGGGCCTGCTGAACGAGTTGTTTTCCTACCATTCCAGTAGCGCCAAATATTGTAACTGTCATAATTAATTTTTTATAAAGTCAATGATTAATCATATTTAGGGTAAAGAAGAAAATTGTCTTTGAAAATAAGGTTGCCTTTTTCTCAAATATAGCTTTCAAAAAGAATATTATTGATAGTTATTCATAATTTACCCTGTCAAATTTCACGCCATTTTGAAGTAAAATGGGGTATGTTATTTTGCCCTATTTATATTTTGTCCAAGGACTTAGAATTAATGTTTTTTAGGTTGAATATTGATCGAATTCAAGTCAATTCGGCAGGTGTTTTATGGTCTCTTTTAATAAAAATTACCTGTTTTTACCGGATATTGTTTTTTTTTATAAACAGTCACACTTTTTGGCCCGACGAATAAAAAGTTTTTTGTTTTATCAGAATTCTCCACCATCTTTACAACCCGAATGACAAATTACAACTTAAATAACAAAAATTGGTGGTGGCACGTAATCAGGTAATGATGTGTCCCGCTGTATTTGTATATATATAACAATATTGAGCCCCGACACATTTGTCGGGGCTTTTTAATTATGTTCAATGAAAAAAATAAATTTTAATACAAGTTTCAAAAAAATACTGGCGGATGTATTTACTCCGGTGGGTATTTATTTAAGGCTGCGGGATAAATTCAGGGATACTATTCTTCTGGAGAGTACAGATTTTCATGCAGGCGAAAATAATTTTTCTATCATTGGGATCAACGCCATTGCAGGTATTGAAATTACCAGTACCCAGTCTGTTGAATTTAAACTTCCGGGCCATCATCCCGAAAAAATAAAACTGGATCATTCTTCACAACTTACAAATGTAATTACTGATTTTATGAATCGGTTTAATGTGGAGGAAGCGGCAGTAAAGCCTGTAAATATTGCACAGGGATTATTTGGTTATACGAGTTATGATGCGGTGCAGTTTTTTGACAATATTTCCTTTAATGTTTTGAAGGAAGAAAAGAATGAATTCTCAGTTCCGCTGATGCGTTACAGGATGTATCAATATGTGATAGTTATTAATCATTTTAAGGATGAGTTGTATATATGTGAAAATCATTTTGCAGGACTGGAAAGCAGGACTGCGGATTTGGAAAGTCTTATCAGGAGTAAAGACGTACCCGTTTTTCCTTTTAGTGTAAAAGGGGAAGAGACTTCCAATATCACTGATGATGCCTATAAGAATATGGTGAAGAAGGGTATTGAAGCTTGTCACAGGGGAGACGTTTTTCAAATAGTATTGAGCAGGCGTTTTGAACAATCTTTTGCAGGGGATGAATTTAACGTTTATAGGTCTTTGCGCAGTGTGAACCCAAGCCCTTATCTTTTTTATTTTGATTATGGCGATTATAAATTAATGGGTTCTTCACCCGAAAGCCAAGTGGTCATAGAAAATGGTAAAGCAATTGTACATCCTATTGCAGGAACATTTAAACGCAGTGGCGATGATGAAACAGATAAAGCACTGGCAATAGCATTGGAGCAGGATAAAAAAGAAACAGCCGAACATGTGATGCTGGTTGATCTTGCACGAAATGACCTGAGCAGGGTTTGTTCTGAAGTAGAAGTAACCAGTTTTAAAAAGATCCATTTTTACTCTCATGTTATCCATATGGTGAGCGAGGTTCAAGGCAAAGTAGATAGGGAAAAAAGTCCGTTTGTTATTTTAGGAAGCACTTTTCCTGCAGGCACATTAAGCGGCGCACCTAAATATAAAGCCATGCAACTCATAGATGAATTAGAGACTACTGCAAGAGGATTTTATGGGGGAGCTATTGGCTTTATAGGTTTTAACGGAAGTTGCAATCATGCCATCATGATCCGTACATTTTTGAGTAAAAACAATACTTTGATATGTCAGGCTGGAGCAGGTGTGGTAGCAGCCAGTAAGCCTGAAAGCGAATTGCAGGAAGTAAATAATAAACTGGGAGCTTTAAAAAAAGCTATTGAATTGGCAGAAGCGATTTAATCCTAAAATATTGAATAATGAAAATATTGGTTTTTGATAATTACGATTCGTTCACTTACAACCTGGTGCATCTTGTCGAAAAAATTTTGCATATAAAAGTGGATGTATTCAGGAATGATGAAATTTCGCTAGACCAGGTGGAAGCCTACGATAAAATTATTTTATCCCCCGGTCCAGGAGTTCCTACTGAAGCAGGATTGTTGTTACCATTGATAAAAAGATATGCAGCTACAAAATCAATTTTGGGCGTATGTCTTGGGCATCAGGCCATAGGAGAGGCTTTTGGAGGGAAACTAATAAATCTTGATACTGTTTTTCATGGTGTGGCCACCCCTATAAAAATTATAAAGCCAACAGCTATTTTTAACGGCCTGGAGGCTGAGGTTGAAGTGGGCAGGTATCATAGCTGGATTGTAGACGATAAAAATCTACCATCCGAACTGGAAGTAACTGCAATAGATGATAATGGTTATATAATGGCCATGCAACATAAATCTTATGATGTGCAGGGGGTTCAGTTTCACCCAGAAAGTATTCTTACGCCGTCTGGTGAAATAATTATAAGAAACTGGTTGGGTAAACCAATAGCTATTTAATAGCTTCTAAAACTAAAATTATTTGACAGTTAAAGGCCTGCGAAGGTTTTCAAAAACTATGAAAAAAATATTAAACTACTTATTCGAATATAAAACCCTGAGCAGGCAGCAGGCAAAGGAAGTATTGGTAAATATTTCCAATGGTCTTTACAATGAATCTGAGATATCTTCTTTTATAACGGTTTATCTTATGCGAACTATTACGATTGATGAATTGTTAGGGTTTAAAGAAGCATTGCTTGAACTTGCATTAAAAGTTGATCTTGGAAATCATGATGTATTGGATATTGTAGGTACCGGCGGCGATGGCAAAAACACATTTAATATCTCAACGCTTAGCTGTTTTATTGTAGCAGGTTCTGGTAATAAGGTTGCTAAGCATGGCAATTACGGTGCGACTTCTATCAGTGGATCATCAAATGTAATGGAGCAATTGGGATATCGTTTTAAAACCGACAGGGAAATTTTAAACAAAGAATTGGAGCTGTCTAATATTTGTTTTTTGCACGCACCAATGTTTCACCCGGCATTAAAAGCCGTTGGAGGTATTCGTAAAAATCTGGGGGTGCGTACTTTTTTTAATATGCTGGGGCCAATGGTAAATCCTGCAAATCCTTCCTATCAACTGGTAGGTGTTTACAGTCTGGAAATGGCAAGAATTTATAATTATATGTTGCAACAGGGAAATACTGCATTTACCATTATACATAGTCTGGATGGATATGATGAAATATCCTTAACCGGAGATACCAAAGTTATTACGAATAAGGGAGAACAGATAATGAGTGCAGAAGCCTTGGGTAAACGGATCGTTTCTGCAGCTGATATTTATGGAGGAAATTCTGCGGAGGAAGCGGCCAATATTTTCAAAAAAATAATTAAGGGAGAAGGAACATGGGCACAAAATGCAGTGGTGATTGCAAATGCTGCCATGGCGCTGAATTGTACGGGTAAATACAAGGATTATGAAGTCTGTTATCAACTGGCTGTAGATAGCCTTGAGAGTGGTAAAGCATATAACTGTTTACAAACATTAATTGCTGCATCATGAATATTTTAGATAGAATCATTGCGCATAAAAGAGAAGAACTTATTGTTAGGAAGACTTTGGTTAGTGAGCAGGAACTTCAGCAAAGTGTTTACTTTGGCCGTACCTGTTTATCATTAAAAGAAAATCTCTTAAATGAAAAAACAACAGGTATAATTGCAGAATTTAAAAGAAAGTCCCCTAGTAAGGGATATATTAATCAGTATGCAGATGTAGTTAGTATTACAGAAGCTTATACTAAATTTGGGGCTAGTGGTTTATCGGTATTAACGGATTATGAATTTTTTGGTGGAAGTACAGAAGATCTTGTTGCTACAAGGGTTAATCAGTTGCCTATCTTAAGAAAGGATTTTATAATAGACCCGTATCAGATAATGGCTGCAAAAGCAATGGGTGCAGATGTTATATTACTTATTGCAGCATGTCTCAGTCCTGTTGAAGTAAAAGAACTGGCTGCTTTTGCGAAAGAATTGAAGATGGAAGTTATTTTAGAATTGCACGATGAAATTGAGCTTGGGCATATTTGCGATGCAGTAGATATGGTTGGAGTAAATAACAGAAATTTAAAAACATTTGACCTTGATATCAACCGATCTTTAAAGTTGGCTGAAAGTATTCCGGATGATAAAGTTAAGATTGCAGAAAGCGGTATCAGTAATATAGAGATGATTCACTTGTTTAAGCAGGCAGGATTTAAAGGCTTTTTAATGGGAGAGAATTTTATGAAAGCAGCCGATCCTGGAGCAGCATTTAAAGATTTTGCAGCGCAGCTCAATAAGTCTTGAATGGTCGTATAAATAAAATTAATTTTTAATCGGGCTTAAGTCCAAAACATAGAAACCAATGAATATAAAAGTTTGTGGTATTACAACCTTAAAACAACTGCAACAATTAGATGGTCTGGAAGTAGATTTCGCAGGATTAATTTTTTACAAAGATTCTCCAAGATTTATCGGAGATAAAATTGATCCGGCAGCTATAAAGAATTCAGATTTTGATTTAAAAAAAGTAGGGGTATTTGTAAATCCGGAAATGATTGAAGTATTGGACGCTATTGATCACTACGGCTTGGATGTGGTGCAGTTGCATGGAGAGGAGTCTCCTGAAATGTGCGAAGATCTATCTTCGGAAGTGGAAGTGATAAAAGCATTTAGTATCAGCAGCGAAACGACGAATATTGATGCGCTGGTTGCACCATATGATGCAGTTTGTGATTATTACCTCTTTGACAATAAAGCTACAGATGGCGCTGGTGGTACAGGCAAAAAATTTGACTGGAAAAAAATTGCAGACAGTAAAATTGAAAAACCATTTTTTATTAGTGGGGGCATTGGTGCAGATGATGCTAAACTGGTTAAAGCATTTAAACATCCTGATTATTTTGGTGTAGACCTTAATAGTTTGTTTGAAAAAGAACCAGGTGTAAAAGATATGGCACTGGTTTTAAAGTTTAAGCATGGATTGAAGAAATAGGAGTGAAATGGATGTGTATTGTAATAAACATATCCATCTTGAAAATAAATAGTACAAGCGAAAATGAAGAAAACGATTAGTAAAATAAAAAACTTATCCAATCCGGATAAGCAGGGATATTATGGAGATTTTGGCGGGGCATTCATTCCCGAAATGTTATACCCTAATGTGGAAGAACTTCGTAGTAATTATCTTAAAATAATTGCAACCAAAAAATTCAAATCCGATTTTAAAGCATTGTTGGCCGATTATGTAGGAAGACCTACTCCTTTATATTTCTCAAAAAATCTGAGTGCTAAATATGGTGCTAAAATATTTTTGAAGCGGGAAGATCTTTGCCATACTGGTGCACATAAGATCAATAATACGGTTGGACAAGTTTTGGTAGCACAGCATTTGGGTAAAAAAAGGATCATTGCAGAAACCGGTGCTGGACAACATGGAGTTGCAACTGCCACTGTTTGTGCCCTTATGGGACTTGAGTGCATCGTATACATGGGTGAAAAAGATATTGAGCGTCAGGCCCCCAATGTGGCCCGTATGAAAATGTTGGGAGCAACAGTTGTGCCTGCAACCAGCGGAAGTAAAACACTGAAAGATGCAACGAATGAAGCTATTCGTGACTGGATCAATCATCCCGATGATACTCATTATATCATTGGGAGTGTAGTTGGTCCCCACCCATATCCTGATATGGTAGCAAGGTTTCAAAGTGTGATCAGTAAGGAAATAAAAAAACAATTAAAAAAATGTACAGGTAAAAATTTACCTACGCATGTTATAGCCTGTGTGGGCGGAGGAAGTAATGCTGCCGGAGCATTTTATCATTTTATTAATGAACCCAAAGTAAAACTCATTTCCGTTGAAGCGGCGGGTTGTGGTATCAATAGCGGTAAATCTGCGGCTACAAGCCAGTTGGGTACTCCCGGAATTTTACACGGAAGTAAAAGTTTGTTAATGCAAACTGCAGATGGCCAGGTGGTGGAACCTCATAGTATTTCTGCCGGACTCGATTATCCGGGTATTGGCCCTATGCATGCCAATCTTTATAAATCAGGGAGAGCAATATTTATGAGCGCTACCGATGAAGAAGCGTTGGCTGCAGCTTTTGAACTTTCTAAAACAGAAGGTATTATTCCTGCATTGGAAACTGCACATGCACTGGTTGTATTAAAAGATATTCCATTTAAAAAAACTGACAGCGTTGTTATTTGTCTTAGTGGCAGGGGTGATAAAGATCTGGCTACTTATATGGATCATTTGTAAAAGCTCACTAAAGGTTATGAATAAATTAGATCAATTATTTTCTTCCCGAAAAAAAAATATTCTCAATATTTACTGCACCGCAGGTTATCCAACATTAGAAAGTACCTCAACAGTTATGCTGGCCTTACAAAAAAGCGGTGCTGATATTATAGAGTTGGGTATTCCTTATAGCGATCCTATTGCTGATGGTCCCGTAATTCAGCAGAGTAATATGCATGCGCTGCAGAATGGAATTAGTATAGAAAAAATATTCCTGCAGCTAAATGAAATTAAAGATCAGTTGAAGGTTCCTGTAATACTAATGGGGTACTTAAATCCTGTTATGCAATATGGTATCGAAAAATTTTGTGAGGATGCTGCAAATGCCGGTGTGTCGGGAGTTATTTTGCCGGATCTTCCAATGTATGAGTACGAGCATTTTTATAAAGCACTGTTTGAAAAATTTGGATTGTTTGTGATATTCCTAATAAGTCCGCAAACAAGTGAGGATAGAATTAGAAAAGCAGATAAACTTAGCAAAGGATTTATATATGCGGTTTCCTCATCTGCTACAACAGGAAAAGAAACTGATTTTCCGCAACAGCAAGCATACTTTAAAAAAATAAAAAATATGAAGTTGAATAACCCTGTTCTCATCGGGTTTGGAATAAAAGATAAAACCACGTTTGATATGGCGTGCAAACATGCATCCGGAGCAATTATTGGAAGTGCATATATAAAAGCATTGGAAAATAGTAAAGATATTGCTCGTTCTACCGCATCATTTATTGGTGATATTCTAAATCCGTAAGAGTTGTTAATAATAAATAACAGTCGTTTTTTAAATGTTTAAACATCCTAAATTGCAGTCACAATTAACTAAAATGAAAAAATACCTTCTTATTTTAACCTTAATACCATTTTTCGGGTTCGCACAAACCGGATCAAAAACTGTAAAAGCTAAAAGTTTAAATGTTTCGCAGGTTGATAAATTATTAGATGCTTATCAGATTTCAGGTAGTATTTCAGGATATCCTGATAATACCAACATTGATTTGTTAAACTCTAATACAGGAGTTTCTGAAGCAACCGGCAAAATAGTAAATGGAATATTTTCTCTTAAAGGAAAAATGGGTAATCCCGATTTCAGGTTATTGGCCATCAATAGTCAGCCACCATATCTGAGTATCTTTTTAGATAATAGCATTATTACCATCAATGCAACAAAAGAATCTTTCGAAACAGCTGAGGTAAAGGGATCTGTATCGCACAATGATTTTATGGCTTTTAATAAAATTGCCAAACCTTATGAAAGTTTATTTGCAGAAGGTGCCCTTCCAGATGAAGCTACCGCTAAAAATGCAGCTACTGATTTTGAAAAATATATAAATAGCAATCCGAATTCTTATGTAACACCATTGGTTATTTACAGGCATCATCAGGTAACAGGTAATAATGAGAAGTTAGAAATGATGTATAATAAATTACCCGAAGCTGTGAAACAGGCTTCGATAGCTACTTATCTTTCTACCCTTATCAAAGAGAATAAAAAAAATCCGATGGGTAAACCCCTGGCCGATTTTTCACAGGCTGATACAGAAGGAAATGAAGTAAAACTTTCTTCTTTTAAAGGTAAATATGTGTTGGTTGATTTTTGGGCTAGCTGGTGTGGCCCATGCCGTCAGGAGAACCCCAATGTTGTGAATACTTATAATAAATACAAAAACAAAAACTTTACGGTTCTGGGAGTGTCTTTAGATAAAGCAAAAGAACCATGGCTAGAAGCTATTAAAGCAGATGGACTTACCTGGACGCATGTGAGTGACTTGAAAGGATGGAACAATGCTGTTTCACAACAATTTGAAATTTTTAGTATTCCACAAAATTTTCTGTTGGATCCCAAGGGTAATGTTGTAGGAAAAAATCTGAGGGGCGCTGCACTTGAAGCGAAGTTGGCAGAGTTAATAAAATAGCTATAAAATACTAGTTTAAAAAAAAGGTTCGCAGATTTAATATCTGCGAACCTTTTTGTTTTACTGAAGCTGTCGTTTATAGAGTTGCACAGTGTTTTCTAATCCTAAATAGATTGAATCGCAGATCAGGGCATGTCCAATGGATACTTCCATAAGACCTGGTATATGTTGCGCAAAATATTTTAAATTATGAAGGTCAAGGTCATGGCCGGCATTAATGCCCAAACCATTTTTTTGAGCAATAGTAGCTGCTGTAATATAGGGCGCAATCGCTGCTGTATGATTACCCTTTGCATATTCTGATGCATACATTTCGGTGTATAATTCAATTCGGTCTGTTCCTGTTGCCTTGGCCGCTTCAACCATTTCTGCAACGGGGTCTACAAAAATTGAAACACGGATACCCGCATTTTTAAATTGGGCAATAATAGTTTTTAGGTATGCAGCGTGTTCAATGGTATCCCATCCGTGGTTGCTGGTTAGTTGGCCCAAAGCATCTGGTACAAGGGTAACTTGAGTAGGTTTGTTTTCCAATACCAGTGCTACAAATTTTCCTTCTGTAGGATTGCCTTCTATATTAAATTCTGTAGTAACTATTTTTTTAAGATCATACACATCCTGGTAACGAATATGGCGTTCGTCGGGCCTTGGGTGCACCGTAATACCATCTGCTCCAAACCGTTCAATATCTTTAGCTGCCTGAATAATATCCGGGTTGTTATGCCCACGGGAATTCCTTAGCGTAGCAAGCTTATTGATATTTATGGAAAGTTTTGTCATGTTCATTCTTTGATGCAAAGTTACTGGTAACAGTTATTGGTTGTTTTAAAATATAGTGCCTTTTCTTTATTGTGGAGTGGCATTATTTATTTCCATTAAATCATTTATTGCAACAGATGCTGCCACTGCACCAAATGTAGCAGGCATATAACTCATCGTTCCATAAGCAGATTTTTTATAATTACTTCCATCGGTCATCATCAGACTTTCTTTGATATTCTCTTCTGGTGAAAAAACGACTTTAATGCCTGTATAAATTTTATCTTTCTTCAGCATTTTTCTTAACTGCTGAGCAAAGGGGCATTGATAGGTTTTTGAAATATCTGCTACTTGTAATTTAGTCGGATCCAGTTTTCCTCCGGCACCCATACTGCTCACCAGTGGTAATTGATGTTGGTATGCGATTTTCAAGAAATTCAGTTTTGGTGTTATGCTGTCAATGGCATCAATAATATAATCTGGTTTCACCTCAAATAACTGTTCTACCATTTCAGGATTGATGAATTCCTTAATTACGGTAAGTTGTAATTCAGGGTTAATCGCAAGCAATCGTTCGGACATGATAACAGCCTTTGAAATTCCATGATTTGTGGCCAGCGCAGGTAATTGCCGGTTGCGGTTTGTTGGATCCACCACATCTCCATCAATAATAGTCATACGACCAATACCGCTTCGGCATATAAATTCTGCGGCAAAAGAGCCAACGCCGCCTAATCCCACTACCATTACATGCGAATGAATCAGTTTGTTTAATCGGTCTTCGCCTATTAATAAATTAGTTCTGCCGAGCCAGTCAATATCCTTCATTGTAGATTTATATTAAAAACCAATTGAACATTTTTTTCAATCTGCAAACTTAGTGTTTCTAAAGAAATATTTTTTATGGCAGCAGCCTCTTTGTAAATTTCTTCTATAGAAATGTTGGTTTCGTCTGTTTCAAGGAAAATACGATTCAGCGGAACCTGCTCAAAGATTACTTTATTTCGGAGTTGTAAGATTGATTTGCCAAAAGACAGGTAATGGCCATCGTTCAGCATTTTTTCTGCTATGCGGCTGTTTTTATTAAATCCATGAAATATTACAGGTGTCTTATTGTTGTATTTCTTCAAAAGATCCCCCAGTTCTGAAAATGCCTGCACACAATGAATGATCAATGGTTTATTGATTTCATTTGCCCACAGGATTTGAGCAATAAAAACTTCTTGTTGAAGTTTAAAGTCTGTTTTGCAAACCTTGTCAAGGCCGCACTCGCCCAAAGCAAGTATATTTTCAGCAGTGCTTATTTTTTTTAATTCCACCAATTGTTGTTGCCATTTTTGAGATTCCAGATGCCATGGATGTAGGCCTGCAGAATAGTAACCAGGACTGAGTAGTTGATTAAAATCTTTTAATAGATTTTGTATAACAAATTCGTTTTTTATCTCCGGTTGGTGACTGTGAATATTGATAAACACAAAAGGGGTTTTAATTAATCAGCAAAATATAAAATAAAAATATAGAATCGTTCATTTAATTGATAACCTAACAGCTTTGTGAATTGATTGCTTCTCTCTATCTTAGCTTAAAGAAAATGATATGCAGTCAAAAGCAACAACGGTAGCAGCGTACCTGGCAGAGCTGCCGGAAGATAGAAAAACTCCCATGAACCAATTGTGTTCGGCCATCAAGAAAAATCTGCCAACGGGGTTTAAAGAAGTAATTAGCTATGGTATGATAGGTTATGTAGTACCTCATAGTATTTTTCCTGCTGGCTATCATTGCAACCCTGAACTACCATTGCCATTCATCAACATTGCATCACAAAAGAATTTTATTTCAGTGTACCATATGGGGATCTATAGCGACCCCAAACTGATGGATTGGTTTATTGCTGAATATGGTAAAAAGGTAGCAGGTAAATTGGATATTGGAAAAAGTTGTATTCGTTTTAAAAATCCGGATAAAATCCCCTTTGATCTAATAGGGGAATTGTGCAGCAAAATAACGGTAGCCGAATGGATTAAGGCCTACCAAAAAATGTTGAAAAAATAATTACTGGTTTTCTTATTCCAATCTAAGATCCGTTCAGAGGAAAATGACCCGATAGGTCAACAAGACTGAGAAGGATTTTCATTTAGTCCCTCAACTGTTTCAAAAGCAAGTGCATCAGTGGAACAGGTTATCTTTTCAATTTTTTGTAACCT
>CANNJE010000005.1 GCA_947504605.1 Chitinophagaceae bacterium | reverse complement strand
TTTATTAATGTTGGAGAACGTACCAATGTAACAGGTAGTAAAAAATTTGCACGCCTTATCAGAGATGGTCAATATGAAGAAGCATTGTCGGTAGCAAGGCAGCAGGTAGAAAATGGTGCACAGGTTATTGATATCAATATGGATGATGCCATGCTGGAAGGCGTGGAAGCAATGACCACTTTTTTAAATTTGGTGCAGGCTGAACCTGATATTGCTCGAATCCCGATCATGATAGATAGCAGTAAGTTTGAGATCATTGAAGCAGGGCTTAAATGTGTGCAGGGAAAATGTATCGTAAACTCCATCTCAATGAAAGAAGGAGAAGAAAAATTTATAGAACAGGCATTTATTTGTAAGAGTTATGGCGCAGCTGTAATTGTAATGGCATTTGACGAAGTAGGACAGGCAGATACAAAAGAAAGAAAAATTGAAATTTGTAGCAGGGCTTATAAAATTCTTACCGAAAAAGTGGGCTTCGCTCCCCAAGATATTATTTTCGATCCCAACATTTTTGCCATAGCTACAGGTATTGAAGAACATAGTAACTATGCAGTAGATTTTATTGACGCTACAAGGGAGATCAAAAAATTAATGCCGCTTACCAAAGTAAGTGGTGGTGTAAGCAATGTTTCTTTTTCCTTTAGGGGCAACGATCATGTTAGAGAAGCCATTCATAGCGTTTTCCTATATTATGCTATCAAAGCGGGCATGGATATGGGTATTGTAAATGCTGGGCAATTGGTAGTTTATGATGAAATAGAACCGCAACTAAAACAACTTTGCGAAGACGTAATTCTAAACCGTAACAATAATAATAACGAAGCCACAGAAAGTTTAATTCAGTTTGCAGAAACGGTTAAAGCAAAAGGAAAAGAAACAGTAAAAGACGAAAAGTGGAGAGATGAACCCGTGGAAAAACGCATGGCACATGCATTGGTAAACGGTATTACAGAATATATAGATGCAGATACCGAAGAAGCAAGATTAAAATATCCGAAACCCCTGGATGTAATTGAAGGGCCCTTGATGGACGGAATGAATATAGTAGGCGATTTGTTTGGAGCCGGTAAAATGTTTCTACCACAAGTTGTAAAAAGTGCAAGGGTTATGAAAAAAGCCGTTGCGGTTCTTACCCCATTCATCGAACAAGAGAAAGAAGATAGAAAACAAGCGCATATTACCGCAGGCACCATTAATCAAGAAGCTGCAGGTGCTCCCAAAATTTTATTGGCCACTGTAAAAGGCGATGTGCATGATATTGGAAAAAATATTGTAGGGGTTGTTCTGGGTTGCAATGGTTATGATATCATTGATCTGGGGGTGATGGTATCTTCCGATAAAATTTTAAGCGAAGCGAAAAAACACAATGTAGATATCATAGGACTAAGCGGTCTGATTACCCCTTCCCTAGACGAAATGGTACATATTGGAAGGGAAATGAAAAGGCAACAAATGGATATCCCTTTATTAATTGGTGGTGCCACTACCAGCCGAATGCATACTGCGGTAAAAATTGCTCCAGAATATGATTTGGGTGTAGTGCATGTTTTGGATGCAAGCCGAAGTGTAACCGTTGCCGGTAGTTTATTAAACAAAGAAACAAAACCTGTTTTTCTTGCTGGCATAAAATCCGAATATGACAAACTAAAAGAAGATTTTGGCAACAAAAAGTCCGCAAAACAATATTTACCTTTTGCAGAATCACAAAAAAATGGAGCTGCAATAAACTGGGCTGATTTTACACCCGTCACACCATCTTTTACTGGTACAAAAATTTTAAAAGATTTTCCCCTTCAGGAAATAGCCGAATATATAGATTGGCAGCCGTTTTTTATTGCATGGGAAATGCATGGAAAATTTCCCGCACTTCTTACCGATGAAGTGATAGGTATAGAAGCAACCAAATTATACAATGATGCACAGACACTATTGAAAAAAATAATTGCTGAAAAATGGCTAACGGCACAAGCTGTTGTTGGTTTTTGGGAAGCTGGAAAAACTGATCCGGATTCTGTGCATGTTCACAATGATGGCAATGTAATAAAATTAGAATTCTTAAGACAGCAAATAAAAAAAGCACCAGGGCAACCGAACTTATCATTGGCTGATTTTATTGCTCCTGCCAATCATCCTTCACAGGATTTTATTGGGGCTTTCTCTGTTACTATTCAGGGGATTGAAAAACATATAAAAAACTTTGAAGAAAATCTGGATGATTACAACAAGATTATTCTCCAGGCATTGGCAGACAGGTTGGCCGAAGCCTTTGCAGAATTACTGCATAAAAAAACCAGGACAGACTATTGGGCTTATGTAAATGAAGAACTTCTTACAACAGAGCAACTTATTAAAGAAGAATATATGGGAATTCGTCCGGCTCCTGGATATCCTGCCTGCCCTGACCATACCGAAAAATACAAACTTTTTGAACTCTTGGGTGGAGAAGAAGCTACCGGTATTCATTTAACCGAATCGCTTGCAATGTATCCCGCATCCTCTGTTTGTGGCTGGTATTTTGCTCATCCCGAAAGTAAATATTTTGGTGTAGGCAAAATTGAAAAAGATCAGCTGGGAGATTATACAAGAAGAAAAGAAATGAGTTTGGATGATACTACCCGCTGGTTAAGACCGGTATTGGAATAATATCAGAAAAGAGCCGCGAATTTTTGCGGCTCTTTTCTGATATATAAATCTTATAACTACAACATATGATCCAACATTTGTTTGTATTCCATAGCAGTTCATTATTTTTACAGGTATAACAAAATATTCTCCATGCGCATCATATCGTATAATGTAAATGGCATTCGTGCCGCTATAAAAAAAGGCTTTATAGACTGGTTGAAAACAAATCCTGCTGATATTATCTGTCTTCAGGAAACAAAAGCAACGGAAGCTGATATAGATGTAAAACAACTGGAAGAAATTGGTTTTCATCACCATTGGTTTAGCGCACAAAAAAAAGGATATAGTGGTGTAGCAATATTTTCTAAAATAAAACCTGATAATGTAGTTTACGGAAATGGTCATAGTCTAAGCGATGATGAAGGAAGGGTAATTCAGTTAGATTTTGGCGACATCCGTTTAATTAATGCATATTTTCCTTCCGGTACTAGTGGAGAGGAAAGGCAACAATTTAAATATGTTTGGTTGGATGAATTATATACATATTTGAATAAGCTAAAAAAAATACATCCTAAAATTATTTTAGTGGGCGATTATAATATTGCTCACAACGAAATAGATATACACGATCCAAAGGGAAATAAAAAAAGCAGTGGTTTTTTGCCTGAAGAAAGAGAATGGATGACAAAATTTTTAACTAATGGCTGGATTGATACTTTCCGTGAATTTCACCCCGAACCGCACCGCTATAGCTGGTGGAGTCAGCGTTTTCCAAGTGTTAGGCTAAATAATAAAGGATGGCGTATAGATTATATAACGGTTACCGATCCTCTAAAAAAACAGCTAAAAGATGCAGACATTTTTCCAGATATAAAACACAGTGACCATTGCCCGGTTTATCTGGAAATAGAAAATTAATATTAATGCTACGCTAATGATTATCTATAATGTTACTATAAAAGTCAGCAAAAGTATTGCAGATAACTGGATGCAATGGTTAAAAGAAGAGCATATTCCTGAAGTTACAGGTACCGGTTGTTTTACAAACGCTAACATACTTCAGCTTTTAGAAATAGATGATGATGAAGGTCCGACTTACGCTATCCAGTATTTTGCAGAAAGTAGAGAAAAATATGATTTCTATATAGAAAATTTTGCAGACTTGATGCGTGAAAAATCATTCCAAAAATGGGGTGATCAATTCATCGCTTTTCGCTCCGTTATGAAGATTGTGCAATAATTGTGTATAACAAAAACCCATCACTACATAATTAAAAATAAAGAATCTGTAATCACCACAAGCCTTATTCACAGTGGATTTGAGCGTTATTTTTTATGAAACCCTTTGCCACAAAGGGTTTCATAAATTTGTATGTGTTTTAACAACAATAAAACTATTGGTCAAAATGGCTAAAATGCTTATGCGTGTTGGATTGTAGCTATTATTAAATAAAATAATTTTAGGAAAAAATAATTTTGTTGCATTCAAAAACCCTCTATATTTGTTGCACTATAAAATTTCAAAAAAATCATTATGAACAAAGCTGAATTAATTGCAAAGATTGCTGACGACGCAGGCATCACAAAAACTCAGGCTAACGCTACTGTAGATTCATTTGTAGATGCAGTTACAAAAACTTTAAAGAAAGGTGACAAAGTTACTTTGGTTGGATTTGGTACTTTCTCTGTATCAAAAAGAGCTGCCCGTAACGGTCGTAACCCACAAACTGGTGCTGTAATTAAAATCAAAGCAAAAAAAGTAGCTAAGTTTAAAGCTGGTAAAGAATTATCTGCTAAAATCTAAGCTTTGCTAAAACATTGAAAAAGCAAGATACAGTCGTATCTTGCTTTTTTTATAACAATTCATTTAACTTAAAAAAATACAAACATGGGACGTGGTGATATTAAAACCAAAAAAGGAAAAACATTTGCAGGATCTTTTGGCAAATCAAGACCAGCTAAACCAGCTGCAGCAAAAAAAGTTGCAGTAAAGAAAGCTGATGCAGATAAAAAAGCATAATTGATAATTTTATAATTGATAATGGATAATAAAGGCGGAAATTTTCGGCACGATTATCCATTATCCAATTATCAATTCAATTTTAGGGTGCCAGCCGTTCTATCTTCCACGCTGCATCTTTATAAGTATACTGAATACGGTCGTGAAGCCTGCTATTCCTACCCTGCCAGAATTCTAAAAGGTTTGGCATAACAATATAGCCTCCCCAGTGCGGAGGACGATCAATCTCTTTATTAGCAAAACTTTTTCCCAGTTCAATTACATTTTCTTCTATAACTTCTCTTGAAGCTATTACCCTACTCTGTGGGGAAGCCCAAGCTCCAATCCTGCTACCTTCTGGCCTAGAGCCAAAGTAGGCGTCACTCTCCTCAGTAGTTACCTTACTAACGCTCCCTTCAACTCTTATTTGCCTTTCCAACTCTTTCCAGAAAAAAACCAAGCTCACAAATGGATTTTCTTCTATTTGATTTCCTTTATGGCTATGATAATTGGTAAAAAAAATAAATCCATTTCTGTCAATGCCTTTTAATAATACAATTCTTGCACTTGGTTTTCCTTCTGCAGTAGATGTAGCCAATGTCATGGCATTTACCTCTTCTATTTTACTTTCAATCGCTTCCTGCCACCATTTTTCAAATTGCTGCATTGGATCTGCAAATACATCTGCTTCATTTAAAGTTTTCAGGCTATACTCTTTTCTTATATCAGCAATACTCATCAATATATTTTTAACTGTAAAACTCTCTTATTTTTTCAATATAAAAAAAGCATCTTTTAAAAAAGATGCTAATGAATTTATAATGGGGTATGGATATTATAACGCCATTCCTTTCATTCCACTCAAGCCAAAACTTGCAAAAAATACCAAGCCAAGAACGGCTGCAAGAATAAAATATACTACAATAATTATCAGGTATGAAACAATCATGTATACTATTTTTTTGTCCTCCGGTGATTTTTTTAAGGGGCCAATACCTAGGTACATTAAATAAATACCATAGACCCAAGCTGCAACAGAAAGCAAAGAACCTATAACAGGTATAAAAGAAAGCAATCCTGCTATATACGATGGTGTTCCTGAATATGCTACTAGTTGTGCTGATTTATTAATGTCTTTCTCGGAACCAAAACTTGTTGCCAATGCATCTACTATATATGTAGAAATATAAAACGAAATTGCCTGGGTAAGAAAAACAACAACAGCTGTAGCAATATAAAACGTGAAACTTGAGAGACCAGGAAAAAGTAATCCCTGTAAAAAAGTTCCTGCTGTTGCCATCACAGCCAGTGGCAATACATAACCCATCAATAAAGTTTGAGGATTGGTAGTTTCTGATTCAATTACATCCCACTCTGTTTTGGGTGTAATTAAAATGTTTTTTACTCTGTCAATTAAGTTCATAATAGTAGATTTTGACTACTAATATATTAATTAGTTTTATCTATTACAAAAATATTAAATAAATCTACCGTATTTGTTTTTGAAGCAATATGCTGTTTAGCGCCTTAACTTCTTCTAGTTCTTCCTTTAGAGAGGTAATTTCCATGATTGCTATTTCATAATTGCTTTGTGCTTCAGCTAGCACAACTTTCATCGCGGCCATTTTTTTATAAACCGCAGTAGCTTCCTCCAGCTCGTTATTAGTATCCATCAGGTTAGCCCCCATGCTGTTAAAATCTTTTAAAGTTTCGGCGTACCGCAACTGTTCTTTTACAGATTCATACAATTCATTTTCCATTTCTTCCAACCTTAGTTTATTACCACTGTTTTTTTGCTGTACATTCCCCAAGCTATTCTGCATCTGTTCAAATTCATTAAGATTATTATCCAGCCTGCTTTGCATCGCAGCTGCTTCTCTAGCTCTTGCTCTTAACAGATCCAGTTCTTCTTCCCTAACCTGTATCATCATATTCACATCATCCAACTGTAGCTGGAGCAGCTCATTTTCGGACCGTAATATTTGAATTTGTTTTTCTGTAAGCATAAGATTGCTATAAATAATCGGGTTAAAATAAATGCTTTAATCCAACTATACAAATGTAGGATAATACGAAAGCAAAAGGCTACCAATGATGATAGCCTTTAATATTAAAGAATTAAAATTTATTAACTAACGAGAGTGCCCACTTTTTCTCCAGTTACAACCCTAAGCAAGTTTCCAGGTTTATTCATATCAAAAACAACAATAGGTAGGTCATTTTCCATGCACAAAGTAAAGGCGGTCATATCCATTACTTTCAGATTTTTAGAAATACATTCGGCAAAGGATATTTTTCCAAATCTGGTAGCTGTTGAATCCTTTTCAGGATCAGCAGTATATACCCCATCCACTCGGGTTCCTTTTAAAATCACATCAGCCTTAATTTCTATAGCTCTTAATGAGCCGGCGGTATCCGTCGTAAAATAAGGGTTTCCGGTACCTGCACCAAAGATTACTACACGGCCTTTTTCAAGATGACGCATGGCACGGCGACGTATATAAGGCTCTGCAATTTGCTCCATTTTAATAGCACTTTGAAGGCGAGTATAAACGCCTGCTTTTTCAAGACCTGCCTGCAAAGCCATACCATTAATCACTGTGGCAAGCATCCCCATATAATCTCCTTGTGCTCTTTCAATTCCTGTTTCTGCTTCATTCATCCCCCTGTATATATTCCCACCACCAATAACAATAGCCACTTGCACACCCATTTCTGTAATTTGTTTGATATCCTGTGCATATTGGGCTATCACTTCAGAATCAAGTCCGAAATTTTTGTTACCCATTAAAGATTCGCCTGAAAGTTTTAGAAGTATGCGTTTGTATTTAGGAAGCATAATGGATGTGGAATTTGTGATTTATGAAATGGGAAGTGTGATTTTTTTACAAATATATATTTTAAAAAATCAAGGCAATAAAAAACCTGGTAAAACTGATATTTAATAATAATTATGAATTAGCGCCTATTGAGGTATATTTATTAAAATAAAGTGTTGCACTCTTTACATTAAAAAAGAGAAAGCGAATCTTCATTTGTAATTAAAATTGGCCAATCCGAGAGTTTTGTTTTTGACTGGAACTGCGTTCCTAATTGAGCAAATGCAGAAATACTTGCTATGAATTGGGTAGAGGCTGCAGCTTGTGTCCTAGATCCTCCAGCATGTTTAGCAGTAAATACAATCTATTGTACAGCACATTGTATTTAGTGAAATATTAATACAAAAATTTTATGTTTATAAATTATGTGGATTACTTTCTCGTTAAAATTCTCGTAAGAAAGGGTGTTTCAAAAAAGATAATATTATTTATTGTCGCATTCTTTGGATTACTGATTTTAGGGGTTCTTTATAATCATTTTTATCATGCTTTTAATACTGCGTTCTATAGAATTTTCATTTTTCTATTTTTTTGCTGTTTATTGATTTATAGACTAAAATTCATTAACTCCTATATTAATCGTATTAGTAAACACAATAAAAATTAATCCATAAATGATTAGATAATAATTTTTATCACGAGTCCCCAATTTTAGTCGCAGCGTTTAAGTTGAATTATTTAATAATCAGCTTGTGTAAGAGCCAAACCGAATTTTAAGCATGGTCAACACATTAAAAAAGCGAAACAAATGTTTCGCTTTTTTAAATATTTAAGGAAAATGTTATCCTAAAGCAATTCTTTTAAAATCAGTAACCTTTAGGTCTGCATCAATACCTTTAAGGTAGTCTGCCACCGATTTGTTACCATCTTTAACGAAAGCCTGGGCCATCAATGTATTGTCTTTAAAAAATTTGTTCATTTTTCCTGCTGCAATTTTTTCAGCCATTTCAGCGGGTTTGCCTTCTGCTTTTATCATTTCAATAGCAATGTTCTTTTCTCTTTCAATTGTTTCAGGAGAAATAGAGCTTTCATCCACAGCTAAAGGATTCATCGCTGCTATTTGCATAGCAACGTCTTTACCAGCTTCTGCTGCTTCTTTGGTTAATGAAACCAATACACCCATACGATAAGCGCCATGGATATAACTTGCTACATATGGTGCCTCTACTCTTTCGAATTTTGACACTCCAATTTTTTCGCCGATTGCTGCTAGTTTGTCATTGATCAAATCGGCTAGTTTAGCACCGTTGATTTCAACTGCATTTAATTCTTCAACAGATTTTACATCATTGCTGATAGCTGCGTCTGCAATGCTTTGTGCAAATGCAACAAATTCTGCATTTTTACTTACAAAGTCAGTTTCACAACTAATACAAAGAACGATACCTGCTTTATGATCTGCTGTTGTTTGTGCAATGATCACACCTTCTTTTGCTTCACGGTCGCTGCGTTTTGCTGCTACCTTTTGGCCTTGTTTGCGCAACCAATCAATGGCTGCTTCAAAATCACCGTTGCTTTCTGTAAGCGCTTTACGGCAATCCATCATACCTGCGCCTGTAGCCTGGCGTAATTTATTTATATCTGCTGCTGTTATTGACATAATAAAACCTCCTGTATCGCATTCCCCAAAGTGAATCGGGCTAAGAGATACTTGATTTTAAAGATTATTAATTGAATTAAAGAACTTTTTATTTACCTGTTTGGATAAATAGTGTTTACCAAAATAAAGACCAACTTTTATGAAGTCGTTAGAGAAAAAACCTAGTTAAAAAAAGGTTTAATTCCCCTCTACTTCATTTGAACAAAGCCTGATTTTATCTCGTACCACCTGGGCCGCCAGCTGGTCTTCTTCCACCTGCACCAGGACCCGGAACACGACGTTTGGTTGGAGCTGCACCTCGTGCACGCTTACCTCTGTCATCACCTTCGCCTTGTTTTTGTTCAAAACGTGCTGCTTTAGCTTCAGGAGTTTCGTCGCTGTCGTTATGATCATCATCATCTTTATCAGCTAAACGCTCTGCCAAACCTTCGGCAATTGCTGCAGTGATATAGTTTACGATGATAGAAATAGATTTAGTAGCATCATCATTTGCAGGGATAGCAAAATCAACTTTGTTTGGATCACAGTTGGTATCTACCATTCCGAAAGTAGTCACGTTTAAACGTTTTGCTTCAGCAAGTGCAATGTGCTCGTGTCCAATATCTACCAGGAACAAAGCTGCCGGAACACGGCTGATTTGAGCAATACCGCTCAATACTTTTTCCATCTTTTCTTTTTCACGAGTAAGCGTTAGTCTTTCCTTTTTGTTAAGACTTTCTGCGCTACCATCAGCAAGCATTTTTTCAATGCTCTGCATTTTCTTTACGCTCTTACGAACAGTATTGAAGTTGGTAAGCATACCGCCCAACCAGCGTTCTGTAACAAAAGGCATGTTTACACGTTTTGCGCTTTCTTGCACAATTTCTTTTGCTTGTTTTTTAGTAGCAACAAACATGATCTTTTTACCACTGCGAGCAATAGCTTTCATAGCTGCTGCAGCTTCTTGCAAACCTTCTACAGTTTTATTAAGATCGATGATGTGAATACCTTTCTTTTCAGCAAAAATGTAAGGCAACATTTTAGGATTCCACTTTTTCTTTAAGTGACCAAAGTGAACGCCTGCTTCTAAAAGTTGCTGTTGTAAGGAAGTGTTATTTTCCATTGTTTATTATTAAAGTATTTTTTTAAAATTTGATACCAGATCCGGGATCCAGGATTCCTGATAAGAATAATATCCTGTATCCGGCATCTTGTATCCAGTATCCATTTATTAACGTTTGCTGAACTGGAAGCTCTTTCTTGCTTTTTTGCGACCTGGTTTTTTACGCTCTACAGCACGTGGGTCACGCTTTAATAAACCAGCAGCTTTTAAAGCCGGGCGATAATCAGCACTTACTTCAAGTAATGCACGTGCAATACCTAATTTGGTTGCTTCTGCCTGTCCTTTTACACCACCACCTGTAGCGTTTACAACTACATTAAATTTATCAGAAGCTTCTACTGTTTTTAATGGGGCTTCTACCTGATTTTGCAGGTATACCAACGGAAAATATACTTTATAGTCTTTTCCGTTTACGGTAATGGCACCCTCTCCTTTGCTAAGGAAAACACGTGTTACGGCTTCTTTTCTGCGGCCAACTGCGTTTTTTTGCTTTTCCATTGTTATTTTTTTTGCTTTCCCCAACAGCTAGTAGCTATCGGTTAACAGCTTATTTAATTATTTAATTTTATTAAAGGTTAACTCGGCTGGCTTCTGTGCGCCATGTGGATGTTCTGAACCTGCATATACAAATAATTTTTTGTACATCTGGCGACCCAAACGATTTTTAGGCAACATACCCTTTACGGCTCTTTCGATAACCACTTCAGGTCTGCGCTTCAATAAATTTTTGGCAGTTTCCCCTTTTTGACCTCCGGGATAACCACTAAAAGTTAAATACTCTTTATCATCCATTTTATTACCCGTGAATTTTACTTTTTCACAGTTAATAACGATAATAAAATCTCCACAATCAACATGTGGGGTGTAATAGGCTTTGTTCTTACCACGGAGAACGGACGCAATTTTTGCGCACATACGACCAACGGTTTGATTAGTACCATCCACAACGTACCAGTCGTGTTTTACGGTAGCCTCGTTCGCATGTTTAGTGGTGAAATGTAATTTGCTCATTGTTCTTTTTTTTAGATGAACCGTCAGCTATCCCCGACGGTTTAAAATTTGGATTGCGAAGGTAGGGGGGATGCAGTCTCATTTCCAAAGAAATTAATAAGTATTTTTTAAGCATAGTTTACAACGCATTGATAATCAGTAAATATTTTGACATTTATTTTATATCTAATCAAATAAATGTGTAAAATCAGTCATTTTTGATAGCAAACTGCTTAAACAACAGCATTAAACCCTTTATGACTTGCATATATAAAAAGCAAGTATTATATTGTATTTAGGTTTTATATTATAGTTATTCGATGAAGCAATCTTTCCCACCTAAACTTTTTAATGATGAATAAAAATATAACCTCTGCTATTAAAAAACCAACAACAAATAATCAGATCATTTCCTACTACGCCCTTCGAATTTTAATTGGCGCCACAGGTATATTACTGCCTTTGTTACTTATCTGCGGTAATCTGATTACCAATAATACTTTGGCTATTGAGTTATCGGTTAGTGATTATTATGATAATGGAACAGCCGGAGATATTTTAGTGGGCATCCTTTTTGTCCTTGGCTTTTTTTTGATGGCTTATAAAGGATATGAGCGGATTGACAGCATAACCGCCAACCTTGGCTGCATTTTCGCACTAGGTGTAGCGCTATTCCCAACAACCAGTAACAATGATTTGGTTCATAGCATGCATTTTGTTTTTGCTACCCTGCTTTTTTCTGTCTTTATTTTTTTCTCCATTTATCTTTTCAGAAAATCCGGACCAGGTAATCGCACCAAACAAAAAGATAACCGAAACAGGGTTTATCTTGTTTGTGGCATTATTATGATTGTATGCATTATTGGCATTGCCGTAAGTATGTATTTTTTTGAAACGCTGAGTAAATCTTTACATCCTGTATTTTGGCTCGAATCCCTTGCCCTAATGGCATTTGGTTTTTCTTGGATAACCAAAGCAGAATTTTTATTTATGAAAGACGAAGATGATAAATAAAGCATAAAAAGGCCCGACATACATGCCGGGCCTTTACAAATCGGATTTTCTTTTATAATTTATTAAGCAGCTGGGTAGATGTTTTGTTACCCGCCTGTATTTTTATTAAATACGTTCCCTTAATCAAATGACTCATATCCATTGATATGTTTTGCTCTCCTGTAATAATTTTTATATTTTTCACAGCAACCTTTCGACCACTCATATCAAATATTTCAAATACAGCATTCTCTGGTAACGCCGCCACCATTTTAATCGTAAGAATTCCCTGAACCGGATTTGGATAAATCGTAAAATAGGTTTGTGCTCTTTTTCCACGATCTACAATTCTAACATCAGAAAAATGTAGTTCGCCGGTTGTCTTACGCTGCACCAATCTGTAATAAGCAACTCCCGCAAATGGCAGAATATCCGAAAATGCATAGGTGTTCATAAAATCATTATATCCTTTACCAGCCACACTACATATTGTAAAATAAGTACGTCCAAAATCTGTAGAGCGTTCTACCATAAAGCTTTCATTATTGCTTTCATTTTGGGTTGTCCATTTTAATACAACCCTTTCTTTTTCGTTTACTGCAAAAAAGGAAGTAATGGTTGGCGAAGCAAGTACAATGGCATCATCCCTACTGTACCATATGGGCGCAGTTATGATGCGGGTACCATCTGTTTCTGTAATATCAAGGTAATAATAACGCTGGTTTAAATTAGTAAGGCTTAGATCCGAATAACTCAGACTAGCAGTTGTTGAATTGGTAATTTCTATAGCAGCAGTGCCGCTTCCCGGCACACCACTCATTAATTTAATGGATAAAACCGGAGCAGTTGTAACCGTATTAACAGTTATAAAGGGAGCACCGGGTTGAGTAAGTATACTTCCAATGGGCTGAGAATTGATATTAAAAGTAACCCTTGCATTACAATCCTCCGAGGCATAAAATCGCATACGCCTCATCGCATCCAGTAAATCATTTTCTGATAATGCAGGTGCAAGAATGGCAAGCCTTGTTTTAGCCGTTCTTCCAAATGTCATATTATGGTTGTCGTGATCAATGGTTGGACCAAGATGATAACCCTTTGCCAGCATACTTCTGTAATAACCCAAATCAGCCATTGAAGCAGGTTCTGAATAAGTTGTATTTATTGAAAATGCAGGCCCCGATTCTACAGTAGAGCCTACAATAGCTTCATCAGCACTAAGATCATATCCGCTTCCTAAAATATCATTAAAATCAGTACTGTTTGGGTGTGCAAGATAGCCCAGTGCATTACCACCGTGCCTGTTCAAAATATCAAACAATCCCCCTGTACCCATATAAAGACTTTTGGGAACATAAATCTGATATTGACCTGCATCCCAGCCAATCAAAGAGTCGATACCGTATACGATAACATGCCCTCCACCACTAATAACGCCCCACTCCATACCATGTAATGCGACAAAATTAGAACTGGTGGCTGCTGCTGACTGTGTTTTTCCTGGTGCCCAGCTAGCCAATTGCATACCGGCACCGGGATGATTATGTTCGCTGATACCCAAAAAATCCATACACATCGAATTTTTTGCAAAAGCATAATCATCCGATGGCAATTTAGAAACATCATCCGCATTACCATCAGAATAACTGCTGTGTGAATGCAGGTTTCCAAAATATACATTCAAAGCTCCAGAAGCACTACTATTAGTGCTCTTGTTACCAAACAAAGGTGATAGCGTCAGGTATTTTGGCCCACCAATACAATTGCTGTTTACAGCATAAATAAAGAAATAATAATTGGTAAATACAGTTAAGCCACTGGCAATAAAATTAGTAGTAGCAGCCCTGCTCACAACTGTGCCACCTCCAAAATTTTCTCCTGCTGTATATACCGTACCGTCTGCTGGTGTTGCAGACAATGCATTACTTGTACTTTTTATCACCAAGTATTCATCGGCCCCGGAACCGGTAAAAGACCCCGCTATAGAATTGGTAGTTGTATTGCCAAATGCCAATAAAGTTGGTTGTGAGGAAGGTGTTGAACAGGCGCTTGATAAGGTTGCTTTAGTTCCAGACAAAGGAGATGCTACCAAATAAAGAGGACCACCAATACAATTACTGTTTACAGAAAAAATATAATAATAATAATTAGTACTCGCAGACAGCCCTATGCTACTGAATGTAGTTGCATTACTTCTGCCTACAACAATTCCATCTCCTATCACATTGCCAATATTATAAACATTACCATCCACAGGTTCATCTGCATAAGCAGGGTTGGTACTTTGTACTACCAAGTATTCATCCACATTGGCTGCAGCAACAAACGAACCGCTGATGACAGATGATGTAGATGTATTAAAAGCAAGAGCCGTAGGCTGAACTGCCGGATAAGCACATGCAACAGATAAATGATATCCCAACCTGATACTGTTGCCAAACAATGCAGCATTTACAGTAGCTAAACTGGCGCTTGCCCATTCACTTCCCAGATAAGTTGCAGACGGAGATGTAACAGAAGTATTTCTTACATAACTGATATCTTTTGCATTAATCCCCAAGCCAAACTGATCAATAATATTATCAGAAGCATCTAATAGTGCTACACCATCATTACCATTAAAATTTATAACAGTATTGGATGTTTGAGCTGCACTTGTTGCTGTTAAATACGACAATTCAGAACCATTTCCTGTATTTCCTATTAACACCGTTCCTTTAGCCGGAATTGTAATAGTCAAATTAATTGATTGACTTAGGGGAAAAGAAAAACTAATTGGTCCTGTATCACCATTGCTAGACCACAATCCCAATTTCAGTTGTGGAGAGGCAGTATTTACTGCAGTCGTTCCAAGATTAGTTAACTCTATCCATTTGTTGAAACCGGCACCCTCGTAATATTGCGAAATAATTACCTGAGCATTAGTTTTAAATGAACTAAATACTGATAGTAACAATGCTACTATAATGGCCAGTGGCCTCAACCTGTAAATATTAATCATGCTTGTGGTTCTAAAGGATATTAACACTAACGCTTATTTTAATTGAAAATAAGTTTAGCATATCTTAAACTCCTGTAAACTATGAACGAAATCCTTGTTGTTTTATTTTCTGATTTAAATTAAAACCGCAGTTTTTGTGCGGTTTGAAAAACCAAAATTAGATAAAATAATCATCGCTTAAAGACTAATTCACCACTCACATAATTACGTATAACCTTCGTTTTTAATATAGTCGATTCTGCACATTTCATCAGGTCATTATCTAGAATAATAAAGTCTGCAGCTTTCCCAATTTCAAGACTCCCTTTTTCCTTTTCTTCAAAAGCTGCTTTAGCGGCCCAAATTGTCATTCCTCGAATGGTTTCCTGCCTGCTTAAGGCGTTCTCCATTTGAAATCCTCCTGCCGGAAAATCTTTTCCGTCTTTACGAACTACGGCTGCAAAAAATGTTTTAAAAGGGCTAATATACTCTACCGGAAAATCGGTTCCAAGCGGCATCCAGCTATTAGTTTGTAATAATTTTTTGTAAGCATATGCTCCTTTCATCCTCTCGGCTCCCACTCTGTCAGCAGCCCAATACATGTCGCTGGTAGCATGTGTTGGTTGTACCGAAGGTATGATGCTGTAATCTGCAAAAAATGTAAAATCATTCTCGTTTACTATCTGCGCATGTTCTATACGCCAACGTTTATTGTTTTTTCCTTTTAATACTGAAGCATATATTTTTAACAGCATACGGTTGCCGCTGTCGCCAATAGCATGCGTACACATTTGCAGATTGCTGCCGGCTAGTTTTTTTGCTTTGTCCATATAATAGGAACTATCACTTAGCAGAAAGCCTTTCCAGCCTTTTTTATCATTATACTCATTTAGCAAACATGCGCCTCTACTGCCTAATGCGCCATCTGCATATAATTTAAAGCCGCCAACCGTTAAACGGCCATTTTTATATCGTCCCTTTTTTATCCATCGGTCGTAATAATCCGGGTTATCTGAAAGCAAAGCAAAAATTTTCATTTTAAGGTCACCAGCCTTTTGTGCTTCTTCGATTAATGTGATTGTATGTTCACTCACGCCACAATCATGAACACCTGTAAGTCCTTCTGCAAAACATGTTGCCTGCATTTCTACAAAATATTTTTTTGCCAAACTATCACTAATAGCCGGTATTTTTCTTTCTACCAAGTCCATGGCATTGTCAATTAAAATACCTGTTGGCTGTCCGTTCTTTAATTCAATACTACCTCCAGTAACTTTTGTGACAGCGTTGATCCCTGCCATTTTTAAAGCAACGCTATTAGCTATTGCTGCATGCCCATCTACTCGTTTTAAATATACAGGCCTGTCGGGAAAAAGACTGTCTAAAATTTTTGTATCAGGGTATTCCTTCACTGTCCAATCGTTCTGATCCCAGCCCCGACCATAGATCCACTGCATTGGTGCAGTTTTTCCATATTCAGTCATTCTTTTTATGATCTCTTCCCAAGAAACTGTCCCAACTAGGTCGCATTTCCATTTGTCGGTTGCAAACCCTGTAAAATGGCAATGCGCATCTATAAATCCAGGAAAGATTACTTTACCCCCAGCATCCAGTATTTCTTCTCCTTCATATTTTTTAAGTAATTCATCATTGCTGCCAATAGCAATTATTTTTCCATCCCGAATGGCCATGGCCTCGGCTGTAGAAAATGTTTTATCAACCGTATAAATATTAGCATGATGTACCAGCAACGTCACTTTTTCCCGAAACTTGCAAGACGAAAAAAAGAAAGCACACATAAAAAAGGAAGCCCAAAACCTGAGATTAAAGAATAATTTAAAATTATCAACTGAACTTTTTAACGACATAATTTTAATTGTTTTTATAAAAATAAGTAAATGATTTGATGGAGGTTCCTTTAATAAGATACGCAGCTAAAATGATTTTCAAACGTATCTTTATCCTATGCAATTTGATAATATCATAAATGCCAGAATAAACAATGAATCTGACAAACCTAAACTAAAGAAGAATCAGTTTAAGGTAAGTGAGGGTTTACAGAAATACCTACGTCAGTATGGAAGAGAAATTTCATTACCCATTGCATACAGGGATCTTCTAAACCACCGATATGCAACCTCTTTAAAAAATAAAAAAGGCAAACTTACCCACTGGGAAACTGCCAATTATGATCTGAAAGAAATGGAACACCTAAGAGAGGGATTGATTAAAACATATGCCATTTTAAAACACGAAGGAAATCTGAGTTTTATTAAACACCTTGATGTGGAAAGGATAGACTTCTGTGAATTTGGAAACAGTGTTCCCTTCAGGATTCGCATCATAAACAGGATTAATGATAATTATGATCATTATTATATAAAAACTGCAGACGCTTCCAGAATTTACGGACTTGAACTTGAAAATTTATTAAGCCCCAACCGCATCACTTTTTTGTATGACAAAAAAAACACACTGGTAGAAGAACATATTCCCGGAATACCCGGAGATGTTTTCCTCGAAGACTATTTAAACCAACCGGAAACCAATAAGATTCGTATAGCCAAGGAATTTGTAAAATTCAATGAGCGCTGTTTTGCAAGATTATTGGGCGATATGCGCAGTTATAATTTTGTAATTGATATCACACCCGATATTGAAGATTACCAATACCGCATTCGTGCAATCGACTTTGATCAACAATCATACGAAGGAAGAAAAAATTTCTACCTGCCACAATTTTTTAGAGAAAATTTTGAATACGTTGATCTGGTATTAAAAACACTCAGCGCCGATGTTATCAAACAATATCAAACCGAAGAACAAACAGCAATGGCACTTCGGGTATTTTCAAGCAGAAAACAATTGCTGGAATTGTTTAACATCATGGCAAAGGATGAATTAGCTGACATTTCTAATATAAAAATGCTTAGAGAGGAATTAAATAGTCATTTTGATTGTAACTATTTTTCCAAATGCAATACAATGGGAGCGATAGTAAAACGACAATTAAAAAAAGTATTACAAAAACACCTCAACAAGGTTAAATAATCCACTTCAAATTACAGTTACAAATAACTTTACCTTTTTACGATATTTAATGTATGTACAATAAGCAACAAACAATAGCATTACAAAATAAAACAACAGAATGGATTTCAAAAATCAATGCTGCCAATGCAAGTGAAATAGGAAAAGAAAATATTGAAAATTTAAGAAACTGCCTCCGTTTTCATGAATATCGTTATTATGTAATGACCAATCCATTAATAAGCGATTTTGAATATGATGCACTGTATAAACTTTTAGAAAACGCCGAGAAAAAAGATCCTTCATGGATTACAAAAGACTCTCCCACACAAAGAGTAGGATCCGGATTAATCAAAGATTTTCCCAAAACGCAGCACCTTGTGCCTATGCTATCATTAGAAAATTCCTATAATGCAGATGACCTTCTAGACTGGGACCGCAAAGCCCGTGAACTAAGCGGATTAAGCGAAGTAGAATATTGTGCAGAACCGAAATTTGACGGCGCAAGTATTTCACTGGTTTATGACGATAATTTACTAATGAGAGGAGTAACACGTGGTGATGGTGAAACCGGTGATGATATAACTCCCAATATTAAACAGATAAAATCTGTTCCATTGTCTGCAGCATTCAGCAGTTATGGAATAGATCAGATTGAAATAAGAGGAGAAGTATTGTTAAACAAAAACAACTTTGCCAAATACAACCAGTCATTAATGGAAGAAGGCCTTCCCCCGCTTGCCAATCCCCGAAATGCAGCAGCTGGAAGCCTTAGAATTAAAGATACCAAAGAAGTAGGCAGAAGAAATCTGGAAGCGTTTTTATACCATGTGAGTTACCTGACTAATACAGAAAAGGTTGTTAAGATAAATAAACAGGTGGATTTGCCATTATTAAATGAAACAACAAACGAACCTTCCACGCATTCGGGCATGCTGGAAATGTTGTGGAATCTTGGTTTTCGTAGCCCCGTTAAAGAAATGAAAGTCGTAAAGGGCATACAGGGTATCATTGATTTTGTTGCAGCATTTGAAGCCAAAAGAGATGAATTACCTTATGAAATAGATGGAATGGTTATCAAAGTAAATGACCTTGCCCTTCAAGAAAAACTTGGCATGACTTCGCACCATCCCCGTTGGGCAATTGCCTATAAATTTAAAGCTAGACAGGCCACCAGTAAATTGCTGGGGGTTGAATTCCAAGTAGGGCGAACAGGAGCGGTTACGCCTGTGGCTAAAATTGCGGCGGTGGCTGTAGGAGGCGTCACTGTTAGCAGTATTTCTGTGCACAATGAAGATTATATTAAAGAAAAAGACCTAAGAATTGGAGATATAATATTAATTGAAAGAAGTGGAGACGTAATTCCACAGATTGTGCGGTCGATGCCCGAACTCAGAACGGGTGATGAAAAATTAATTGTTTTTCCGACAAAATGCCCTGTTTGTAAAGATGAGTTATTTAAACCTGAAGGTGAAGCTGTATGGCGCTGCATAAATATCAATTGCGAAGCACAGGTGGTAGAACGTATTATTCATTTTGTGAGTAAGGACGCAATGGATATCCGCAGTTTTGGCGAAGCCAATGTGCGAAAATTTTACGAAATGGAATTACTAAAAGATGTGCCTGGAATTTACACTTTAAATATAGACGAACTCAAAAAATTGGATGGATTTGGTGCAAAGTCTATTAAAAATTTACAAATAGCCATAGAAGCAAGTAAGTCACAACCTTTGCACAGACTCATCTTTGGCCTTGGCATCAGATATGTAGGTGAAACAACTGCGAAAACATTGGCTCAAGCTATAACTCATATTTTTGACCTGAGTAATTATAGCATTGAACAGTTATTACAACTTCAGGATGTGGGTGTAAAAGTTGCAGGCAGTATTTATAACTTCTTCAAAAACGCCGATAATATTCATATGCTACAACAATTGCAGAAACTGGGTGTTAAAATGGAAGCTCAGAAATCTGCACCAGTGTCTGGTAACCTTAATGGGCAAACGTTTTTATTTACAGGAACACTCTTGCAAATGAAAAGAACAGAGGCAGAAGAAATTGTGGAAAAAAACGGAGGTAAAATACTGGGAGGTGTAAGCAGTAAATTAAACTACCTTGTTGTGGGTGTCGATGCAGGCAGCAAACTGGAAAAAGCAAGAAACATCCCCTCCATCAATATATTAACAGAAGATGAATTTTTAAAATTGATTGCTTCCTAGTTAAATAAAATATTATATTTATAGTCCCGTATCCAAAGGTATTCCTCTTGAAAAACATCTGAAAGTTTATTAATAATAAAAACAGCATGTTATGATCAAAAAAAATGCAGGAGAAGTTTGGAAACAGATTCAATTTGCAGGATATAAAACCCTGAGAAAAAAATATGCAGTTTCCAATCATGGCCGTACCGCCAGCTATACAGAAGATATTTTAACAGATGGCAAACTGTTGAATGGCTCTGTCACCTCAGGATATTGTACACTCAATCTTCATATAGAAGGTGGTAACGGAACAATTTACATACACAGAGAAATTGCAAAATTATTTTGTTCAAAAAAATCTCCCAAACACAAATTTGTTATCCATTTAAACCACAATAAAAAAGACAATAACTTTAAAAATCTAAAATGGTCCTCAACTATTGAGGTAGGTACGCACCAGCAGAACAGCCCTGATAAAATTGCCTACAAAGAGCGCCAGGCCACCCGTACAAAGGGCTTAAAACTAAGCGCCGCACAGGTTAGAACGATCAAAGCTACTATTGCTAATCCTAAAAGAAAATTAACATATAAACAAATGGCAGAAAAGTACGCCGTTAGCGAAATGACTTTATATCGTATTAAAAGTGGAGAAAACTGGGGGAGAATTTAAGGCCCCATCTATATTTTTAAATAGCTGTCTCTAATACGAGATGGCTTTTTTAATTTTACCAACTCAATTACCTATTCAAATGATCCAAAAAATAACACTAGAATTTTTAAAAGACATCAAATTAAATAATAGTAAAGTTTGGTTTGATGCCAATAAAAAAAGATACGATGATGCAAGAACTGCTTTTATTACTTCCGTCGAAGAAATGATTGTTGCAATTGGCTCCCTTGACCCTGATATCAACAATCTGACGGCTAAAGAATGTATTTTCAGAATAAACCGTGATGTGCGTTTTAGTAAAGATAAACGTCCTTATAAAAACAACATGGCTGCCTACTTTAACAGAGCTGGTAAAAAAGGAACGGGTGCCGGTTATTATGTTCACATAGAGCCAGGCCAAAGCTTTATTGCAGCAGGAGTTTGGATGCCAGAAGGAGAAGGTCTTTCAAAAATAAGGCAGGAGATAGACTACAATTTTGACGAGTGGAAAAAGATTATTGGAAATATCAGTTTTAAAAAACAATTCCGAAAGGGCATTGATAAAAGCAATAGTCTTGTTAGACCACCAAAAGGTTATGATGAAAATAATCCTGCCCTTGAATTTCTAAAGCTGAAAAGTTTTGTGGCAATGAAACAAATTTCCGATACAGAACTTAAAAGCAAAACTTTTATAGGCGATCTCACTAAATCTTTCAAAGCTGTAAAACCTTTAATTGATTTTATTAATCGTTCACTTGATTAATTCAACTTAAAAAAATGGCCAGTGATAAAAATCACCGGCCTTGCTTACCTCTGAAACCACAAGAAAAAAGTTGAGGTATATATAAAATACTTAATAATGAATTGTTGTCGGAATATTGGAAGGTAGAAATTGCCCTGAAAGCTTTTAATAAGATAATATTGGAGAGGTCTATCGAATACGGTAGGTTGTAAAAGTAGCACTTTTCTTTAATTTTTTAATAATTATTTTTGTAATTCTTAAATTTTAGGCAAATTATTCGTTTGAATTGTTGATTAATAGGCTTTCTTTAGGCGATTTTAGCTTTTTTGGTTGAAAAACTGGCCAAACTTATAACTTCCCATGATTTGAACAACTATAACTGTATTTGAATTATTATTTACATTGTAATGATCCAATTTTCTCCGCCATAGCTATAAAATTTTCAGAAAATATATTTCCTAAAAAATATATTTGCATATTTATATATACAGAGGTAAAAAATTAATTTTTTAAGCTACTTAAAAACTAATAAGCGTTAGTTTTGTTATGATATTATGGGAAATATAAAAGCAATTGCAAACGGCTCTAAAAAAGACGTCATTCTGAAAAAAGCAGCAGCCCTGTTCAGATTAAAAGGATTTAAAGCAAGTTCCATGAGAGAGCTTGCGTTAACTATAGGGGTGGAGGCACCCAGCCTCTACAATCATATTGTTAGCAAAAGCGAATTGTTGCAGCATATTTGTTTCAGTGTAGCCAATGAGTTTACCCTTCAGCTACAAGAGGTAGAACTTTCAAAAGTATCTAACACAAAAAAACTTGAGCAGCTTATCCGCTTCCACATAAAAATGATGGTACACTCCTTTGATGAAGTATATGTAGCCAACAACGAATGGAAATACCTGGATGAACCTTATTTAAGTGATTTCTTAAAACAACGAAGAGTTTATGAAAACAAAATGGTTCAACTGGTTAAGGAAGGAATTTTAAAAAAGGAATTAAAAAATGTTCATCCTTATGTATCAGTACTTACAATTCTTTCTGCTGTTAGAGGAGTTGAATTCTGGCAACGACAGAAAAAAGATATCTCGGTAGAAGAATTGGAAAACAATATGGTCAATCAATTATTAACAGGTTTAACTAATATATAAATGGCAGTTCATTTTCACTCGCTTAAAATTAAGAAAATACAAAAAGAAACTTCTGATTGTATTTCGGTATGTTTTGAAATACCTGAGTCACTAAGTGATCTGTTTTTATATAAAGAAGGTCAGAATATTATTATAAAAAAAACGATTAACAATAATGAATTAAGACGTTCCTATTCTTTGTGCACAGCCCCTTATGAAAAAGAAATAAAAGTGGCTATAAAAAAAGTAGAAGGAGGGTTGTTCTCTTCATTTGCCAACGAATATTTGAAAAAGGGAGATATACTGGAAGTACTACCTCCTGTTGGAAAATTTAATGCTAAAAAAGCAATCAGTGGAGTTGGTACTTACCTAGCAATTGCTGCCGGTAGTGGTATCACTCCTATTGTATCCATCATTAAACATACACTCCAAACAGAACCTAAAAGTGCATTCACATTGGTTTACGGAAATAAAAGTCGCTCTTCTATTATCTTTTTTGAAGAATTGGAAGGTCTTAAAAATAAATACATGGAGCGGTTTAATTTTATCAATATTCTTAGCAGAGAAAAAACAGATGCCGACATTAATTATGGACGCATCGATAAGACCAAACTAACAGCATTGCAAGATTTACTTCCCTATAAATCGTTTAACAGTATTTATTTGTGTGGCCCCGAACAAATGATTTTTGCAGCCGGTGAATTCTTTGAAGAATTGGGTATTGATAAACAAACCATCCATTTTGAATTATTTACAACTCCTGGCCAAAGCAATACCACAAAAAAGAGTAGCGCCAGCATCGCTGCTAAAGATAGTGGTCCTCAAAGCAGTATCACTGTAAAACTCGACGGACGCAGCTTTGATTTTACACTTGGCCGAAATGGATCTAATATTTTAGACGCCGCACTCAGCCAAGGCGCTGACCTACCGTATGCATGTAAAGGCGGGGTATGTTGTTCCTGCAGAGCAAAATTAGTAAGTGGACAAGTAAGTATGGATGTGAACTATGCTCTGGAACCAGAAGAGGTTGAACAAGGCTTTATACTTACCTGCCAAAGCCACCCGATAAGCGAAAATGTAGTCATCGATTTTGATATTAAATAATTATAAAAACGTAAACAAAAATTACTAATAAACACTATTCTGTTTTATTATTTTCACATTCAAATACCAGTTATGCCAATAGAGGATTTAGAAAAAGCATTCCAGAATAAAATTGATAATGAAATTAAGATTGAGCCAAGAGACTGGATGCCTGAAGCATATAGAAAAACAAATACTAGACAGATAAGCCAGCATGCGCACAGCGAAGTAGTTGGTATGCTGCCGGAAAGCAACTGGATAAGCAGAGCACCTTCCTTAAAACGCAAAGCCATCCTTATTGCAAAAGTACAGGACGAGGGTGGTCATGGTCTTTATTTATATGCAGCTGCTGAAACCCTAGGCACCGGCAGAGAACAAATGATTGACGATCTTAACAGCGGCAAGGCAAAATACTCGTCCATATTTAATTACCCTACCCTTACATGGGCTGATATGGGGGCTGTTGGCTGGTTGGTAGATGGTGCTGCCATACTAAATCAGGTTATGCTTTGCAGAACCAGTTATGGTCCATATGCTAGAGCAATGGTAAGAATTTGTAAAGAAGAAAGTTTTCACCAGCGTCAGGGCTTTGAAAGCTTGTTGGTGTTATCCAAAGGAACCGATGAACAAAAAGCCATGTGCCAGGATGCTATTAACCGGTGGTGGTGGCCAAGCCTGATGATGTTTGGACCTAAAGACAGTGAAAGTACCAACAGCGATCAAAGTATGAAGTGGAAGATAAAACGCAAAACCAATGATGAGCTGCGTCAGAACTTTGTAGACATGATTGCAGAACAGATCAAACTCCTTGGAATGAAATTACCTGACCCTGATCTTAAATGGAATGAAGAAAAAAAACACTACGATTATGGTGAAATAAACTGGGAAGAGTTTTGGAGTGTTGTAAAAGGAAATGGCCCCTGCAACAGACAACGACTGGATGCCAGAAATAAAGCACATAATGAAGGTGCGTGGGTTAGGGAAGCAGCAATAGCCTATGCCGAAAAGAAAAAAAATAAACAAACAGCAGCATAATGAAAAAACTCATCATGTTCATCAGTATCTGTGCTCTTATTTTTTTCTATAATTATTTCACACATAAATCAGTAGAAAAAAACAGCCCTTACATTTTACTTTCTTCAGACAAGGTTAACAAAGTGAAATTAATCGATACCCTTTTGATAGCAGAAAGTACTTGCCGTGGATGCGAATTTGAACACAGCACCCGATTTGATGTTACAGACAGCATGGATTTGATTAAACTGATTAGGATAGAAACAACAGATAATAATCCCGACAACATGGATGGTGGAAGTATTGACAAAGACCTAATATTGATTCCGCTAAAAACAGGAAATACCATAATTAAACAATACAGATTTTATGGAGAGGAAATCAGTAAAGATGATTCATCTAAATACAAATCTTATAACATTCAAGTAATAAAATAACAATCATGAATACATATTTTATTAAAAAGTTTTTATATGGCGATATTCCTGAAGTAACAGCAGGTGCCAGTGATGTAAAAAATACTGCCGCCCCGGCTACTGAAAGTAAAGATACCTGGCCGCTGTGGGAAGTATTTATCCGCAGCAAGCAGGGCCTTGATCATAAGCATGCTGGAAGTCTTCATGCTGCCGATGCAACCATGGCCATTGAAAATGCCCGCGACGTTTATACAAGACGGCAGGAAGGTGTAAGCCTTTGGGTGGTTGAAAGCAAATACATTCATGCCAGTAACCCCGATGATGCAGAAAGTTTTTATACTCCTGCAGAAGATAAAGTTTACAGGCATCCTACCTTTTATGATTTGCCAGATGAAGTAAAGCATATGTAATAAAATAATGAATAATTTATTAATGGATAATAGTAACGTAGAAATGAATCAACTTCTCAACTACACCCTGCACCTTGCAGATACCAATCTCATTCTTGCACAAAGAAATGGAGAATGCTGCGCATACGGACCAATCCTGGAACAGGATATTGCCATCACCAATATTACACTAGACCTTCTGGGGCAAGCAAGAAATTTTTATCAATATGCAGCTTTGATAACTGGCAATACTGCTACTGAAGACAGCCTTGCTTATCTAAGAACAGAAAGAGAATATAAAAATCTGCTCATCACCGAAATACCCAATATTGACTGGGCACAAATTGTGCTAAGACAGTTTTTTTACAGCGTATACCAGTATGAAGTATTCAAACACTTACAAACTGGTGCTGATACACAACTGGCGGCAATCGCCGAAAAATCAATTAAAGAAACCACCTACCATGTAAAATGGAGCAGCGAATGGGTGATCAGACTTGGAGATGGTACAACCGAAAGTTTTGAAAAAATAAACAAAGCCCTGCAAAACATATGGCAATACACAGGTGAATTTTTTATACCTGCAGACTACGAGAAAAATTTTATAGATTACTCAACAATAAAAGAAAAATGGATCTCTAAAATAAAGATTGTTTTAGAAGAAGCAACCTTAAAGGTTCCGGAAAATATATTTATGCAAACAGGCGGAAAAACCGGGATTCATACCGAACATATGGGCTTTATTTTATCCGACATGCAATACCTGCAAAGAACCTACCCGGGAGCTGAATGGTAATTTTTTACAACGTTAATCAATAGCCATGGTTTCAACAGAAAAACAGGAAGAACAAAAAATATGGAAACTGCTTGAACAGGTTTCAGATCCCGAAGTACCTGTATTGTCTGTAAATGATCTGGGCATTATCAGAAAAGTAGAAATTATTAACGGAGAAGTTATAATAACCATTACACCCACTTATTCAGGCTGCCCTGCCATGGATACCATCAATATGGACATTCGTTTAAAGTTGATAGAACATGGGTACAAAAATATAACCTTTCATTCCATTCTTTCTCCTGCATGGACTACCGACTGGATGAGCGAAGAGGGGAAAAGAAAACTATTGGAATACGGTATCGCTCCCCCGCAATATCAGTCTGACAAAAAAGGAATGAAGGAAGAAAATATTGAATGTCCACAATGTCATTCTCACAACACAAAACTGTTAAGCCAGTTTGGATCCACAGCCTGCAAAGCATTGTACCAATGTTACGATTGCAAAGAACCTTTTGATTATTTTAAATGTCATTAATCTATTACTCGGCACAGGTTTAGTAAATTGCCGCAAGGACAAATCATTAACTTTAAACAATATGTCATCGATACTTTTTGAAGTAAAAAATAATATCGCCCTTATTACGCTTAACAGGCCTGAGAAATTCAATGCCTTTAACCGTGAAATGGCCCTCTTGCTACAAAACATACTTGATCAATGCACAACTGATGATGCCATTAGAGCAATTTATTTAACAGGAAGTGGCAAAGCTTTTTGTGCAGGCCAAGACCTTGGAGAGCTGGTTGGAGAAAATCCTCCGGGCTTTGAAGTAATCCTTGCAGAGCATTATAATCCTATAGTATCAAGAATTCGTTTGATAGAAAAACCCGTTATATGCGCTGTAAATGGTGTAGCAGCAGGAGCTGGAGCAAATATTGCTTTGGCCTGCGATGTGGTTGTTGCTTCCTCTTCAGCCGCTTTTATTCAAGCATTTAGTAAAATTGGATTGATACCCGATAGTGGTGGCACATTTACATTGCCAAGACTAATTGGTTTCGCAAAAGCAAGTGCCTTAATGATGCTGGGCGATAAAGTAAACGCAACCGAAGCCGAAAGAATAGGGATGATTTACAAAGTTTTTCCAGATGAAACCTTTGCAACAGAAAGTTTTAAAATTGCAGAAACCCTTTCTCAAATGCCAACAAAAGGACTGGCCTATACCAAAGCCGCATTAAACGCCTCATTTAATAATTCACTTGAAGAACAATTACTAAAAGAAGATGAATTACAATACAAAGCTGCACACACATACGATTATAATGAAGGCGTAAAAGCATTTATTGAAAAGAGAGTTCCGGTGTTTAAAGGAGAATAATTGATACATACAAGGTAAAAAATGAATGATGGAAACTAATAAAGATTTAGCAGCAGAAAAAGTAGTAGCGCACATGATGCAGCATGACCTTTTTAGCCAGTGGCTTGGCATCGAAGTGCTGGAAATAAAAGAGGGTTATAGTAAAATAAAAATGGCTATCAGGCCAGAGATGATCAATGGTTTGGGAATTGTTCATGGGGGCGTTGCATTTTCAATGGCCGACAGCTGCTTTGCCTTTGCATGCAACAACCGCAATGTGCTTTCTGTTGCGTTAGATACATCTATAAACTTTACCAAACCAGTACATGTGGGAGATATCTTAATTGCAGAAGCAAAAGAGTTGCACAATGGAAAATCTACCGGGTTATACCATATTAGTATTACCAATCAGAATGACCATGTGGTGGCTTTGTTTAAAGGAACTTGTTTCCGTACCAATAAACCTTTGATTAAAGATTAAGTAAACCCATTTAACCCTACCATGATTTACGAATTCAACTCCATAAGACCTGTGATTGATGAATCATCATTCATTCACCCATTGGCTTCAGTAACCGGCAATGTTATCATCGGTAAAAATTGTTATATCGGTCCGGGTGCAGCCATTCGTGGCGACTGGGGGCAGATCATCATTGAAGATGGGTGTAATGTGCAGGAAAATTGTACCATTCATATGTTTCCAGGCGTAACCGTATTATTAAAAACCGGAGCACATGTAGGTCATGGAGCAATCATTCATGGCGCCACTATAGGCAAAAACGCATTGATCGGAATGAATGCCGTAATCATGGATAATGTACAACTTGGTGATGAAACAGTTGTAGGTGCACTCACATTTATCAAAGCAGATGAAATTATTCCTGCAAGAAGTGTCGTTGTGGGAAATCCTGGCAAAGTCATTAAATCGGTAACGGATGAAATGATTCAATGGAAATCGGAAGGTACTGCCCTTTATCAGCAACTGCCGGCAGATATGAAACAGGGCTGGAAGGAATGTGAACCTCTTAGACAAATACCCGAAGACCGCAAGAACTTATCTCAGCAAGAATATAAAACCTGGAACGAAACAAAATAATTACAAACGTTTGTCTTCCCAAAGCAGTTTTTCATTGGTTCGCTCTTTATCAAAATCAGGAAATTTTCCATCCCCCCTTCCGGTAATTCCGCCATCCGGATGCCCCATTAATTGGCAGTTATTGTCAAACAAATCACTAAAAAAATCACAGCAAGGAGCTGTAACATAATAAACTGTTTTACCCAAATAGGTGTAACTGTATATCTTTCTGGGCGGATTTTGTTTTTCCTCTTGCGTATAACGGCTAATAAGTTGATCAAGACAGGGAGACGGCTTTTCAGAAACAGGTATTTGTCTGGCTGCGGACTTTGTGCCATTTACATTAACAGGATTTTTTTTAGTGCCACAACAACTTACGGCTGCTATACAAAAGAGAAAAATGAGTTGTTTCATTTACACAATTTAATGTTTACAGGTAAAATGGATAAATTTTTCTGACCTTTGCGCCCAATGGAAAGATCAAATTTTGTAGACCAGATAAAGATTTTCTGCCGAAGCGGACATGGGGGAGCAGGCAGTAAGCATTTTATGCGTAATAAATTAACTGCATTGGGTGGACCCGATGGTGGTGACGGAGCCCGTGGCGCACATATTATTTTAAAAGGAAATACGCAATTGTGGACGCTGCTTCACCTACGCTATTATAAAAATGTATTAGCAGAAGATGGTGGAAATGGAGCAGGTAATAACTCCAGCGGCAAAATGGGCAAAGACATTATAATTGAAGTTCCATTGGGTACCATTGCTAAAAATGAAGAAACCGGTGAAATAGAAGCAGAGATTTTACATGATGGCCAGGAAATTATACTAATGAAAGGTGGCCGTGGAGGATTGGGAAACAGCAATTTTAAATCTGCTACCAACCAATCACCGGAATATGCACAACCTGGTGAGGATGGTGAAGAAGGCTTTAAAATTCTTGAATTAAAAGTGCTGGCCGATGTGGGGCTGGTTGGATTTCCCAACGCAGGAAAATCTACGTTATTAAGCACCATTACAGCAGCCAAACCAAAAATTGCTGATTATGCTTTTACGACCCTTACACCACAGTTGGGTATCGTAGATTACAGGGATGGCAAAAGTTTTTGTATTGCTGATCTTCCGGGTATTATTGAAGGCGCATCAGAAGGCAAAGGCCTTGGTCACCGTTTCCTTCGGCATATTGAAAGAAACTCCGTCTTACTCTTTCTTATTCCTGCAGACAGTAAAGATCATAAACAAGAGTTCGATATTCTTAGAAACGAACTTGAACAATACAATCCAGATATGCTGCAGAAAGATTTTGTAATTGCAGTAAGCAAATCAGATATGCTGGATGACGAGCTAAAGGAAGCTATTGAAAAAGAATTGCCGAAAAATATTCCGCATATTTTTATTTCATCCGTAACCGGCCAGGGACTAATGCAGCTGAAGGATTTGTTATGGGAAACACTTAATACAATCGTAGAATAAAACATCAACCGACTTAAAGTAATTTTTCTGCAGGACATTATTGAATATATAAGATCCTACTACAAATCGCATTTTAATTGCCGTTACTTTTTATTAATAACGGTTATGCTTGGCATCATTATTTATGTAAACTACTCATACATAAATAATGATGCCTCTAAATATAGCTGGTTACAAAAATTTGGAATTTCCTATTTTTTATACCTTGTCCCTTTTGCACTAGCCTATTTAATGCAGTTTATATTCTACCCTAGCCTTGTTTATTTCAAAAATAAATGGTTTGGTTTTTTAATTTTAAGCGCCCCTGCTTTTTTTGCATTCAGGGTAAATTTTTATTCTTTTCAGCACTATATCCTGCAGCATTTTCTGGCAGATAAAAATATATACTGGCTGGCTATTACCAACCTTTTTACTAAAGCCTTGCTGATTATGATACCAGTAGCCATTATTTGGTGGTTAAAAGATAGACAGGAACAAAACCTCTATGGCTTCAACAAAACCATAAATACCAAACCCTACCTAATAATGGTATTGTTAATGCTTCCGCTGATAGCTGTGGCAAGCAACAACTCCGAATTTTTAAAACAGTACCCTGCTGCAATGAATGCTGTTGGAGATTCTTTGATCTTCAAAAAATTGGATATTCTCCTATTCGAACTTTGTTATGCATTTGATTTTTTAAGTATAGAATTTTTCTTTCGGGGATTTTTGATACTGGCATTTATTCGTTTAGCAGGTAAACATGCCATTGTTCCTGCCGCATGTTTTTATTGCTGTATTCATTTAGGCAAACCAATGCCAGAGGCTATCAGCAGTTTTTTCGGCGCTTTATTATTGGGTATTATCAGCTACAACACAAAGAGTATCTGGGGCGGGTTGATTATTCACATTGGTATTGCAGGTTTTATGGAATTGCTGGCTTATATGCAACACTAATAATATGAAGCGCAACCTTCTTAAATGGTTTACATTTATACTTTCGATTGCAATCATACAATTTAAATCATAGCTATATGAATCAAACCATTATTGCCGGCATTGGACATTATATTCCTAAACAAATTGTTACTAATAATGACCTCTTACAATACATGGATACTTCCGATGAATGGATTCAGGAACGTACCGGTATTAAAGAAAGGCACTATGCACACCGCACAGAAGAAACCACTGCAACAATGGGTGTTGAAGCCGCAAAAATTGCTATAGAAAGAGCAGGTATCACAACAGACGAGGTGGACTTTATCATTTTTGCTACCATTTGTCCCGACTATTATTTTCCGGGTTGCGGGGTATTGGTACAAAGAGCATTAAAGATGAAAGAAATTGGTGCACTGGATATTCGCAACCAATGCAGTGGTTTTGTTTATGCCTTATCAGTAGCAGATCAGTTTATTAAAACTGGTATGTATAAAAATATTTTATTGATAGCTTCAGAAAAACATTCTTTCGGACTTGACTTTAGTACCAGGGGCAGAAATATTTCAGTCATTTTTGGCGATGGTGCAGCAGCCGTTGTCTTGCAACCAGCAAAAGAAGAGGGAAGAGGTATCTTAAGCACACACTTGCACAGCGATGGAGAAAATGCTGAAATGCTGGCCATGTGTAATCCCGGAACCCACGCCAATCATTGGACTGCCGAGCCCGTTGCAGATTTTGATGACGCACCAATTGGTGAAATGTTTATGAGCCATGCTATGATAGATAAAGCTCAAAACTATCCAACTATGGATGGGCCTGCAGTTTTTAAAAAAGCAGTCGTAAAATTTCCAGAAGTAATTAATGAAGCCTTAACACAAAACAATCTTACAACAGCCGACCTAAAACTTCTCATCCCTCATCAGGCCAACCTTCGCATCTCCCAATTTGTGCAACAAAGATTAAAGCTTAGGGATGATCAGGTATTTAATAATATCGAAAAATATGGCAACACTACAGCCGCATCCATTCCTATTGCATTATCAGAAGCATGGGAAGCAGGTAAGATTCAAAAAGGAGACCTTGTGTGTGTGGCAGCTTTTGGCAGTGGCTTTACATGGGCAAGTGCTTTAATGAGATGGTAGAAATAAATATGGAATAAATAGCATTTTTTACGGATTCTTTTATTTAAAGTATCAATGCTTTTATACCTTTGGGCATTATCAATGCCTCAATTAGGCTGTATCAATTTATATTTATTTATGCCCCGCAAATTCATATACTTTATTAACCCAATCTCCGGCACTAAAAACAAAGTGTCGCTGCTGGAATTAATAGAAACAAAAACAGCTGCAGAAAATATACCCTTCGAAATACTGCACACAAGAGAAGATGGTAATTATAGTTTTCTGGAAGAGAAGATCCTCTTGGAAAAAATAACAGACATCATTGTTTGTGGTGGAGATGGCACGGTCAACCAAGTGGCTGCTGCCCTGCAAAATAAAGATGTAAACGTAGGTGTTATACCTATGGGGTCTGGCAACGGCCTTGCACTCGCTGCAGGAATTTCAACCAATCCGTCTAAAGCACTCGATATTATTTTTAATGGAACAGCGTCATATGTAGATGGTTTTTATATCAACAATGATTTTAGTTGTATGCTTTGCGGAATTGGCTTCGATGCAAAAGTAGCTCATGAATTTGCTCAGCAAAAAACTAGGGGTGTGCTTAAATATATAGAACTCACGATTAAGAATTATTTTTCTGCGAAAACCCACCCTTTTGTTATTCATATCAAAGACCTTGAAATAAAAACAGAAGCATTCTTTATAAGTATTGCCAACAGCAATCAGTTTGGAAACAATGTGACCATTGCGCCAAAAGCAAGCATCAGTGATGGCCTTCTGGATATTGTAATAGTAAATAAAATGAGTAAATTTAAACTACTCTATTCTTTACTCCACCAAATAAAACTGGGACAGATTACTAACACAGAAAAAACTTTCAAGAAAAAAGATATCTTTTACTTTCAGGCAAAAGCTTTACAAATAGACAATCCCGAAAATGCCCCTTTACATATTGACGGAGACCCTGCAACAACAAGCAGTTCTTTTAAAATTGAAATTATAGAAAAAGCATTTAGGTTATTACAGCCTAATTCCTGAGTAAGTTCTGCATTTTTTTAACCGCTGCTGCATTGATATCATTGTAAAAAGATGCTTTGATATCCCGTTTTTCCCTTGCTGATAAATGAAAATTAATAGCTGCCCCTTTTTCAATTTGTGCAGGCTTATATAAAATAGATATCTTATTGATCAATGTATCTCCGCTGTTAAAATAACTAAACTGATCTGCCTGATAATAATTTTGCAGAGTAAACCAGTTATGCTGTAACATGGTAGCAGGGGTAACAATCATATCTGTAAGCGATTGGGATGTTCCGTCCTGTTGCCATTCGTCTGTGAGCCTATCTCTTAGTTGAAGCAAAACCACGCCGCTAGTGTTTTTCTTTATCCACTCCTTAAAATTATCGATAAACCTTAAACTGGTTTCTGTGCCAACATTATCCCTCAATCCTGCATCCATCACATCTATTACCGGATGGCTAGGCAACCATACATTGGGCAATACATATGGGAAAGTAGCATTCATCCGCATGGCGGTAAGCACACCCAAATCCATAGGATGTTGCTTTTTAAACATCGCTGCAAAATCAACCGCATCAGCACTTATAGTAGGGTCATTTTGAAAAAGACGTGGCTTCATCATAAAACTGAGTGGCTGTGTACTAATCAATAGTTTTCTCCCGTCACTCTTAATTACAGAATTAAAAATAATCAATGGCACTTTTGCGGCAGTTTCGTCTGCCTGAATATCCTTTAACTGAATGTTTAACAACCCTCCAGTATTATCACTTAATTTTTTTTCAAAAGCATATCCTCTGTCTTTGATATACCGGTTATTGCCAACCGAAAATTTTTGAACAGGCGCAAAAATATCTCTCGCTATCATAGATGTAAATACAGGATTCAAAAGATCGGTGCTGATATAATCACTGTATTTACTGTTATAAAGTTGTAAGGAAGAATCCCGCAGTTTATTACGGTATAACTCACGGTAATAAGTAGCAGCCAGCATACCACCACTGGCACCACTGATCAAAAAAGTATGTTGCATCAGTTTTCCGTTGGTACTGCTATCCAGCTGTTGCAGTGTGTTCATCACAAAAGCTGCGCTTCTTAATCCACCGCCACTTACATTAATAAAGATCATTAAGGGTTTTTTGGTTGGTTGTTTTTTCTTCCAGTTTTCCAACACATTTATCATAGCAGCTTTATCTGTTTCTACCTGCGGTGCGTTACACAAATCCTGCAGGCTTTGTTTATTATAATCTGGTCGTTGATCAGTTGTAATGGTATAGTCTAATCCATACGCTTTATTGCGGGGATCTATGAGTTCATTTTGATAAAGAAAATTTACAAGCACAATAAGCAGTATCGCAACTGGCAGGCTCCAGCTTTGCAAAAAATAACTAAGCGCCCCCATGAAAGCAATCATTACAGCAAAAAATATAAGGATACTTGCAGCCGCAGGCATTTCAAAAAAACGAAACTCTAGGAAAAAACCCACCACTACTAAAAATATAAAAGAAAGCAGCATACAAACAATGGCTGCAATATGATGCCTTTTAAAAATCGTATCCAAAAAATCCTGCCGGTAATGTCCCACATTACGCACTTTCCGCAATCGCAATGAACCGGAGAGATAATAGTTTACACTGAGTCCAAATTCATCCAACTTGGAATGTTTGCCAGTAAAGGTTTTTTTAAACAGCTCCGGATTACCAATGATAGCAACCATATTCCTGTTAATAGTTTTGTCTGCACCAAAAAAATAAACAAATGAAACCGCCAGCAGAAATATGATTCCAAGTAATATGCCTCCAATTACGATTAGAATCTCATTAAAATTCATCAGTTCTTTATAGTCATCAAACCGGTATAGTTTTGCCAGGTAAAAAAGAAGAAACAACAACGGAAAAATACTGTTATTGATACAATACTTTAAAAAAGGATTGCTGGTGGTAGCTAAAAATTTAAACCGTTTGCTATGAAGAATAAACGTGGTAATATTCCAGCTCATAAAAAAAACGCCTAGCGCCACGCCGGTTATAAATGCACCCAACATATTTACGGACCCTAGGTATTCGGGGGCAAAAAACAATGCATCGGCACCAAAGTTTTTTAAAAAATTACTGCTGATGGTACTGCCCAGTATATACCAGAATAGCAATAACACCTGGTACTTTCTAAAATGAAGTAAGAAAAGTTGTACAGGAAAAAAAGTATAGATATTTTTTAATCGGGTTCTCATCGATTAGTAGTAAACTAAAAATACTGCAAAATAGTATGTTCGCCTAAATTAAACTATGCTCTCACTGGTTTCTTCAACAGAAATAACAATGCCACCAAACACAACACGATAATCATTGCAACAAACTGGTGGCTTACACCCAGCCATACCAAGGCGATTTTGTTGGTTGCATTTAATACCGTTAATACCCCCAGCAAAACCTGTATTAAAAACAAAACCATTAAAGCATTGCTCCATTTTTTAAAAAGCAGATGATGAATTATTTTTCTTGACTGAACATAAAACAAAGCCACAATGATTATTAAAAGATATGCCAGACTACGGTGAATAAAATGAATTGCAATTGGGTTGTTTATCAGATTCTGAGCCCATGGACTAAGATCAGACATGGAAGAAGGAATAAAACTTCCATTAATATCTGGCCATGTAGGAGCAGATACCGCCGCTTTTAAGCCTGCCATAAAACCACCATACGCTAATTGAACAATTAATATAGCCAGAATAAAATAAAGATAGTTCCTGATATTTTGTTGCTCCACTTTTAAACGCATAGAAGGAAAAAGACTGTAAGCAAACCATGCAGTATATCCAAGTAAGATGATGGCAGCCATTAAGTGGGTGGTAAGTTCCACATGCCCCACGTAAAACTTTTCAGGCACCAAGCCACTCTTTACCATTACCCAGCCCACCAGCCCTTGCATAGCACCCAGTAAAAACAACACGACCATGGGGGTGATCATTTGTTTGGTAAATTTTTTCTTAATTATAAAATACACAAACCCAATCAGAAAAACTACTCCCAGCAACCTTGCCCACAAACGGTGAAACCACTCCCAGAAAAAAATGAATTTAAAATCAGAAAGAGAAAAATATTGATGTACATATTTAAACTGATCGGTTGTTCTGTATTTGTCAAATTCTGCCTGCCATGCCACATCATTTAAAGGTGGCAATGCTCCTGTAATGGGTTTCCACTCTGTAATAGATAGGCCTGATTCTGTAAGCCTTGTTATGCCGCCAATTAATACCTGCACAATGATCATTGCAACGCCCAAAAGAAGCCAGGTTCCCACCTGTTTATTGTTGCGTTCCTGTATTAAATTTTCCATATCTGGCACAAGGTACAAAGCCCCGGCTGATTAAAAAGCATTGAAAACATATTTAAAAAATAAACGGATATTTGTTCAATATGTTAGCGCCATTTTTAGATAAAACCAAAACAGAAGCGGGAGTCGATGAAGCTGGCAGGGGTTGTTATGCCGGGCCGGTTTTTGCAGCTGCCGTTATTTTGCCAAAAGATTTTTATCATCCTTTATTAAATGACAGCAAACAGGTAAACGAAAAAAACAGGGATATCCTAAGACCCATCATCGAAAAAGAAAGTATTTCATTTGCAGTTGCATCTGTCGATAACCATGAAATAGACAGTATCAATATTTTACAGGCATCTTTTAAAGCCATGCATCTTGCCATAGAACAATTAAACATTTTACCCCAACAACTCCTCATAGACGGAAACCGTTTTAAAATGTACCCCAACATAAAACACCAGTGTATTATAAAAGGCGATGGTATTTATGCCTCTATTGCAGCTGCCAGTATTCTTGCTAAAACTTACAGGGATGAACATATGCAGCAACTGCATAAGGAATATGCTCACTATGGCTGGGATCGCAACAAGGGTTATGGCACTGCTGTGCACAGAAAAGCAATTGCAGAAAACGGACTATGCCAATATCACAGAAAAAGCTTTAATATTATCAGGTAAGTTTTAAATGGAGTAATTGAGATACTAAACATTAGTTTTCTTCCCAAACACCCAATCCCTGTCTCACGACATTCCATTCGGCAGTAGTACAATCCACAATGGTGCTCGGTACCATGCCACCAATACCGCCATCAATAATAAAATCTACCATCTGGCCCATTTTTTCCTGTATGATCTCCGGATCGGTATAATCCTCTACCATATCACCGGGCAAAGAAGTACTTAAAATAGGATGCCCTAAACTGTCCAGAATATTTCTGCATATTTCATTATCAGGAACCCGAAGACCGATGGTACTCTTTTTACTTTGTAGTATTTTAGGCACCTGCTTACTGGCTGGAAGAATAAAAGTAAAGGGCCCTGGAAGATAATATTTAAGGACCCGATAAAGCGGTGTATCAATACTTTTGGTGTAGTCGCTTAGGTTGCTAAGGTCTCGGCAAATAAAAGAAAGCTGCGACTTAGAAGGATCTACTCCTTTAATTCTGCAAATTTTCTCGATGGCCTTTGGTTTAAAAATATCGCAGCCCAACCCGTAAACAGTATCTGTTGGATAAGCAATAATACCCCCGTCGAGCAGGCATTCTACTACTTGCTTTATCAACCTTGGTTGTGGATTCTCCGGATGTATCTGTATTAGCATGAGTGTAAAATTACTAAAATACCTCCGTTTTTAGTTTACTGCATTAAAGGCCTGTGAGTTTAACCCCTGCTCCCAAACTGCTTAAACCTTTTGAAACCTCCATTTATTGCGCTACTTTTGCAACGCAAAAAAAATCACACACAAAACCTTCAACTATGTCTCTTATTACTGTTGGCACCATGGCATTTGATGCTATTGAAACACCTTTTGGTAAAGTAGATAAGATCATTGGTGGCTCTGCTACCTATGTTGCCTATGCTGCCTGCAACTTTATACAGCCTGTTCAGCAGGTATCTATTGTAGGATATGATTTCCCTGAAGAAGAAATGGAAGAACTCAGAAGCCGTGGCGTTGAAACTGATGGCGTTGAAAAAGTAGCAGATAAAAAATCTTTTTTCTGGAGTGGTAAGTATCATATTGATATGAACACAAGAGATACCCTTGTTACCGATTTGAATGTATTGGAAGATTTTAATCCAATCATTCCGGAAAGCTACCAGGGAGCTGAGTTCCTGATGCTGGGAAACCTAATGCCGAAACTACAGTTAAGCGTCATTAACCAAATGAGGGTACGTCCAAAACTAATCGTAATGGACACCATGAATTTTTGGATGGATATCGCTTTAGAAGAATTAAAAGAAGTAATTAAAAAAGTAGATGTTCTGCTGGTAAACGATGGCGAAGCAAGACAGCTGAGCGGTGAAGTATCTCTCGTAAAAGCTGCCCGCAGCATTATGATGATGGGCCCAAAATACCTGATTATTAAAAAAGGCGAACATGGTGCTTTATTGTTCCATGAAGAAAATGTATTCTTCGCTCCAGCATTGCCACTCGAAGAAGTGTACGATCCAACTGGTGCCGGCGATACTTTTGCAGGCGGCTTCATAGGTTACCTTGCCAAAACTAAAGACATCAGTTTCGAAAACATGAAAACTGCCATTATTGTAGGAAGTGCCATGGCTAGTTTCTGCGTAGAAAAATTTGGTCCAGATCGTATGAAAGAAATTACCAAAGAAGATATTGATGGCCGTTTGGCAGAATTTGTGCAGCTGGTTAATTTTGATATTGCATTGGTATAACCGAAAAATAAATTTTACAACAATGGCCTTCAATCCTGTATTTACGCAGAGTTGAAGGCCATTCTTAACTACATAACAGATGTTCGAAATAATTGCACTTTACTTTCTTTGCAAACATATAGGCAAGATGGCTCTCAGAAAAGGAGAAAGAAAAGGAAAGTGGATTCTTGCCACCATTGGTGCATGGATTGCCGCAGAATTTTTAGGGATGTTTTTGGGCATCATCCTTTTTGGTGCCGATAATATGATTGGAATTTTACTGATTGGAATTATGAGCGCCATTGGCGGATACCTGATCGTACAAGCACAACTCGAAAAAATACCCGATGATTTTGATGATGATATAAACCGTATGGGACAATAACAATTTCTTAAAAAGCCACCCTTTATTAGAGTGGCTTTTTACTAGGCGATCATTTTTTAAAATCGTAAACTGACTAAAGTCATTGTTTCTACCGATTTTACTTTTTACCTTTTATAAAATTTTCAACATGAGACATTATCACATCATCTCCCGCATAGCCATTTATATGCTATCGGTTGTGCTTATCATTTTTGGAGTTTTTCATTTTATGTACCCACGCGACCTGATGGTATATGTACCTGCAGCCCTTATTGGTGGCATTATGTGGGCCTATTTTGTTGGTGGTGCATTTGTATTGGTAGGCATTTCTTTTTTAACCAATCAGTATGTAAAATTTACAGGTTACTTGCTAGCTGTTATGCTTATCTTTTTTATCGTTTCTATTCATGTGCCTAATTACCTCAACGCAGGAGATGCCGATATGCGCCAGCTGGCATTTATCAGTATTTTAAAAGATCTGGCTATAACCGGTTTTGCACTACATATTGCTGCCGGAGCCCATCACCAGCATTTTCATCTGGAAGACAGTGATTGAGGAACCGTTATTTTAATAGATGAATGAATCATGTACTCTTTTACAAATAGGGCTGCCTAATGCAGCCCTATTTATTGTATATAACATAACTCAAAGATATTTATAACAAACAGCGGCCTCCCTAAAACAAGTTTTGCGCCACCTTACCAAAATCATCTTTTACACAATTAGCCGTCATCGCTTTACAGAATAGAGTAAACTAATTTGTATAACATTTTATTGATTCATCCTTAAAAACAGGTTATGAAAAAACTATTGTTATTACTCCTGTTTTTCCCTGTATTGACATCCGCTGCTCAGGACTGGGAAAAAAATTACGACTATGTAGATAACTGTATTTGTGGTCTTTCTAAAGTTAAAAAAGACAATAAGGTTGGCTACGTAAACAAAGAAGGTGTAGAAATAGTTAAACTGCAATATGACGAGGGGCTCACTTTTAATGAAGGATTTGCCGCCGTAAGAAAAGGTTCAAAGTGGTTGTTTATCGATAGTATGGGTAAAGCTATAACAGCACTTGCTTTTGATGACGCCCTCAGCTTTAGCGAAGGGCTGGCTGCAGTTGCAAAAGATAATCTTTATGGCTTCATCAACACTGCAGGAGAACTGGTCATTCCTTATGCATATTCCAATGCGCATAGCTTTACCGAAGGGCTTGCTCCTACATCCAACAGCAAAGGTTTTTGGGGATATATAGATACCAAAGGAAACTGGGTCGTTACCGCCATGTATGATTACTGCGATAATTTTACCAACGGAGAAGCAAGGGTCATAAAAAACAACAAAGTGTTTTATATCGATAAAAAGAATAAAGTGCTACATGATTAACAAATACCGGCACCAAGCTTTTACTCATTTCACTGCGAAGCAAAACGATCAGATAAATTAATACTTCGGCATAGCATTTATTTCCGACAGCCTTTCGTCTATCACCAAAGTATCGGTCCATTTATCTTGCCATGGATTACAAGGGCTGCCTAATGCACTAAAAGCACAAAAAGGCACGGCACGGCTAAAGCCTCTTGCAATAGCTGTGCCCACGGTTATGCGACTGCCATCCATATTTACTGCACGTGTGCGAGTAATCAGTTTGCCCAAAGATTTCCCTTTAAACAACGCTTCTATTATCGACATATACAATCCATAAAGTACAAGACCAAGTAGCCTGTCGCCTATTGGATTGCTATCATCTGTTAAGGATTCTACAGATGAGGGTGAGGCGATTGCTATAAAAATACCTACCACTATGGCCAGCATATAAAAAAAAGCTAAGTCTATAATATAATTTAAAGCCGCTTGCCACTCTCTGCTCTTACTATATGATTGTCGAAATTATTTAAGAGGTCGGAACTGGTTTCTTGTGATTGCATATTGAAAAGATTTATTGGATGGGATTTAATTACTGACGGCAAATTATGGATTCCTTTTGGAAAAGCATGTTGTGTGGCTATTCAAATTTTAGCCCTTCCAACTAAGGGACTAATTCAAAGGATTAAAAGAAGGTAGGTTTGATGCTGCTACCGCCGGCTGGCCAGCACAATCACATTTTTAAACTTTTTTGTTTTGCCCTGTAGGTTAAACACTTCTGTATAAATAATATAAATGCCGGCCGTGAGAGGTTGGTTTTTTTCTGCCAGTCCATCCCAACGGAAATAACCAGTGTTGCCACAGAGTGCATTGCGCTGCAGGTATCGCACCGGCCGACCGGCTGCATCGTAAATGGTAATATTGGCTACATAACCCGGCTGCGGAAAATTAAACTGAAGGGTTGCAAAATCATCAAGCCCATCATTATCGGGGCTGATGATTTCGGGCGATGTTGTGATGGTGCCCAACACAGCATCATTGATACGATACTGAGAATTCTTATAGGTGGGGGTGCCATAACCAATATTACTGGCTGCACTATGCCAATTGGCCGCCTGCTCATTAAGGTTAAATGTTTGTGGATCGTCGGCTATGCTATCGTTGTAATTAATTCTTTCTAAAGCCACACCCTCTTCATTGCTAATAAGTTTAAAATGCCAGTTGTTGTTATACGCAATCTCATCTACCACGATGCCTTGCTCATTTAGCAATATTACATTGCCGGCATCGTCGTTATAGGAGGGCATATTTAGTTCTATAAACGCATCTGGGTTGTTGACCACAAAATTGTTTTTTACCAGTGTGATATTTTCGGTGAGTACCATAAAATCTTGCGGAAACAATAAATAATCATCAGCACTTAGTTGGGTTATAGTGCTGATGGCTGAGGCAGTATTTCGATTGGCAACAAAGACATTTTTTAAGGTTAAGACCTTGTTGCTGCGGTTGTATATTTCTACATAATCGTTTCCGGAGGCTATGGGATTAAATAAAATTTCGTTTACCACAATATCCTGTGGCAACAAATTTTCGTACAAACCTACACGGGCTGTATTACTGCTACCAATCGTATTGCCTGCACAATCGGTGATAGTAGTGGCGGTAACCGTATAGATTTTATTACGCTGCAAAGGTGTGGCCAGCCGCAGGGCTACCTTGTTAAATGCGAAAGATAAAGGAATGGCCTTTTGCGGAAGTGCTATTCCATCGCTGATGTTATACCCGGAAATAATGGATGCTTTGGCACTGTCTAATGATTCATTAAATACCAACACAATATTGATGCTGTCGTTAGTATATGCCCGCAAAAGTTTGGGTGCTGTTATATCTGCGTTGATGGCATCTGCGGTATTCTTTTTTCCGGGTGTTCCTCCTTTTATATCAGTGCTTGCCTTCCAGTTGTTGATGCCGGTACAAGGATTTTTTGTGTCAATCATTTCCAATGTCCACCCTCCTGCTTTTTTTAATTCATTCTGGTACCATGCATCGGTGTAGTTTACGGTATGAACAATATTTCCTTGTGGAGAACGCAGATACAAAAGATCCGCTGCATTACCCAATGATGGAAAACTGGTTACAGATATGGTAGGCGCAAGAGCAGACAATGCTGCCACAGCACTGCCTGTAGACACCAATACAAAACTGTCTTTTTTTAAAAGATAAGATGGAAGGGCACCGCTTTGAGCAGATGCTTTGCCCAAGCGCCAACCCAAAAGATTGAGGTCGAAACCAGAAGTGTTTTTTAGTTCTATCCACTCTGCATCGGGCAAGCCAACCAGAGGTGTAGGATCGGCCATGATCTCATCTATGATTAAATCATATTGAAGTGCGGAAAAATAATTGAACCCTGCCACGCCATTGCTGAGTGTATTGCCTGCCAAATCCTTTATACCATTTGCGGTGAGCTGCAGATTGGTTCTGTTGGGGAAATTATTGGCAAAACTCAGGTGAACCAATGTATTATTGCTAGCATCTCTTACAACAGATGTGGGAAAGCCAATGCCATTGCTGACAGAATAATTTGCAGCTAGCTGGCTACTTGTAAGTTCTACCGCTTCGCTAAACAATACATCCAAAGTATTAGCGGCAGTTGTGGTTACAGACTGGATGGCTGGGGCTATTATATCCGGCACATAATCGGATACAATGATATCATCAAAATAATGATGTTGAAAAAAAGAAGACGTGCTTTGTCTGATCCAGATACCAAAATAAGAAGACGTTAAATAACTGGCATCTGTAATACTGCCTTCGGATGTATAGCCGCCGCCTGTTGCAGTAAGATCTCTAAGCAATGTCCATTCGTTGCTTGCATTTCTTATAACCCTTATCCGCATTTGGTTATTGCTGGTATTAGTGCTGCCGTTAACACCATCAATAATTTTAATGGCAGCAAGGCCCGCATCTTTTCGATACAAACTAATTTCGTCATCGGTATTGCCAATGCGCACAAAATAACCAGTAGTAGTTGTGGCTGTAAGATCACTAGCAGAAGCGGTAAGATAAACATCTGTATAATTGGCTCCCGAAGTATTAAAAATAAACTGGCAATAAAAATCCCATTGTGCTGTCGTGGCTTTGCTACTGGCAGTGCTCAAATAAAAACTACTGCTGGCTACACTGTTATTGCTCTGTAGCTGAAAACTTGTGTTGACGGTAAAGTCTGCAGTATTTCCCACCCAGGTTGGGTTTGCAGAAAAATCGCCATCAGTAAACAGATCGGTTAACTGGGCTTGTGCTGCCAAACTAATGGCCAAAACACAGAGGGTATGAATTAGTTTTTTTATCATAAATATCATAGTGGTTCTTAAAGATAATATTTAAAATATATTTATTATAGCATTTATTGAAAAAATAAAAGGATTAAAATAAAAAGGCATTCTGGTAAATAAGAAAGTTGAAACGTAGACGGAACAGGGCTTTAGAAGAAAAAAGAAAAAATGAGGATTATAAAAATGGGGGCTTGCATATTTGGGAAATAATTAAATTCGTTTTGGTAACTAATAATTTTGTCTGTATTTTCGATTCCTATTATGACAATGATAAAACATACAATTAATAATAAACAGGGCCACTGGCGGAACTGAGTATATCATGATTGTATCAAGATAAAGCTGCCTTCCGCCAAAAACGGGAGGCTTATTTTTTATAGTTAAAACCAGAAAACAAATGAAAATTGCGGTTGTAGGTGCCACCGGACTGGTAGGCACAAAAATGTTACAGGTATTGGCAGAAAGAAATTTTCCGGTAACCGAATTGTTACCCGTGGCCTCTGAAAAATCTATAGGCAAAGAAATAGAATTTAAGGGAAAGAAATATAAGGTAATAGGCATGCAGGATGCCATTGATGCAAAACCGTCAATTGCTATTTTTTCGGCTGGTGGTAATACATCACTAGAGTGGGCACCAAAATTTGCCGATGCTGGCATTACTGTAATTGATAACAGCAGCGCATGGCGCATGGACGAAACCAAAAAACTGGTAGTACCCGAAGTAAATGCACATGTATTAACTGCAGCAGATAAGATTATTGCCAATCCCAATTGCAGCACCATTCAAATGGTAGTAGTACTAAAACCCCTGCACGACCGCTTCAAAATAAACCGTGTAGTGGTTAGCACTTACCAGAGTGTAACAGGCACCGGTGTAAAGGCAGTTGAACAAATGATGAACGAACGTAAGGGCATTGAAGGACCAATGGCATACAAATACCCTATTGACCTGAATGTGATTCCACAAATTGATGTGTTTATAGAAAATGGTTACACAAAAGAAGAAATGAAAATGGTGAATGAAACCAAAAAAATCATGGAAGATAATTCTATCCGGGTAACAGCAACCTGTGTGCGTATTCCTACAATGGGTGGCCATAGCGAAGCATTAAACATAGAATTTGAAAACGACTTCAGTATTACAGAAGTAAAAGACATTTTACACAGTAGCCCCGGAGTAACCCTTCAGGATGATATTTCCAATGCTATTTATCCAATGCCACTAACTGCACAGGACAAAGATGATACTTTTGTAGGCCGTATCCGAAGAGATGAAAGTCAGCAAAAGACACTTAACTGCTGGGTGGTGAGCGATAACCTTCGCAAAGGTGCTGCTACCAATGCGGTGCAAATAGCAGAAGAATTGGTAAAAAGAGGTTTTGTAAACGCTTAAATTAAAATAGGGATTTAGTAAGTCCAATAAAAGAAAGAAGCCATCAATAATTGATGGCTTCTTTCTTTTAATTTATATGATATCCCTGGTGGGAAGTATTATGCAATCGTCCAGGTTTCTCTTCCCCTTAATAATTTATCAAGATCACCTTTGCCGCTTTTTGCAATGGCTTCTTCTAATTGCATTTCCATATGATCTTCATAACAGGCTCTTTCTGTTTCATAAAAAACACCAAATGGTCTTGGAAGGTGACCTGCTAATTTTGGATCATCAAACATACGGGTCAAAATCTGTGCTTTGTAAAAGTCTTTTTCATCATGCACCCAAAGATCATCGGTAGAAGCACCTTCGGCCAGTTCAACCACTACAGGTTTAAAGCCATCTAGTTTGATACCTTTATTTTGATTAGCACCAAAGATCAATGGTTTGCCCTGCTCCAAGAATAATACTTCTTCAGCCTTACTACTCTTTTCTGTAAACACTTCAAAAGCGCCATCATTAAAGATGTTGCAATTCTGATAGATCTCAAGAAATGAAGTTCCTTTATGTAGCTGGCTGCGAATTAACATTGCCTGAAGGTGTTTAGGATCTCTGTCCATAGAACGTGCAATAAAACTTGCATCGGCCCCCATCGCTAAAGCCAAAGGATTAAATGGATGATCAATACTTCCCATTGGCGAACTCTTGGTTACCTTACTTTGTTCTGAAGTAGGAGAGTATTGTCCTTTGGTTAAACCATATATCTGGTTGTTGAACACCAGCATATTGATATTAAAATTTCTGCGAAGCAAATGGATTGTATGGTTGCCTCCAATACTTAAACTGTCTCCATCACCTGATACAACCCAAACACTCAAATCGGGACGAGAAGCTTTTAATCCACTGGCAACAGCTGTTGCACGACCATGAATACTATGCATTCCATAAGTATTCATATAATAAGGGAAACGGCTACTACAACCAATACCGCTCACAATTACTATATTTTCTTTAGGAATTCCAAGAGTAGGCATTACTTTTTGAACCTGTGCCAATATGGAATAATCTCCGCAACCGGGACACCAGCGTACTTCCTGGTCGGTAGCAAAATCTTTAGGGGTTAGGGCTGGTTTTTCAATCGTTTCTACTGCCATAATTTTTTGATTATGGCACAAAGTTATTAAATAATTGAACTGCTTTCTTGTAAAATATTATGAAACCAAAAATGATAAATATTAAAGTAGGCTGCACTTATAACCCATTTTCTGATAATGGGGCCTACTATAATAAGGATCCTACTATTAAAGGGATTCAAAATCATCCCTAGTTCTATGAAAAAGCAGCATTGGAAAAATAGACTTTTTACAGAAATTATACTTGAGGTTAGTGCCCATTTTTGATACCAAGTTTTGTAAATGTTGAAGATTCCATTTGATTACTCTTTCTAGTATGAGAATGGGCCAAAAAATTACTGGAAAAGAAAATTTGTTAATAAAATGATTTCAATGGCGATATTGCCTACTTTATTATTTGGTTAAACCCCATAACGTTTAAACAGAAACTCCTTATAATCCATTATATTTAAAATTTAAATACCAAAATTAACATCACTATGAAAAGTATTAAACCTTTGCTGTTGGCAGTTTTTATCTACTTCTCATCAGTATTCGCTTCTTATGCACAAAAAATAGAGGGAAAAATTGCTGATGCCAAAACAGGCCAAGCTATAGAGCTTGCTTCCGTAATAGTAAAGTCGAGTAAAGTGGGCACTGCAACAGATGCCTTAGGTAATTTTGTAATTGATGCAAAGCTAAATGACATACTCATTATTTCTGCAACAGGTTATACTTCTCAACAATTAAAAATATCAACCAATAAAACGGCAACCATTTTCATGCTGCCGCAAACTACAGAACTGGACCAAGTAGTATTGCTGGGAAGCAGGAGCGGTGGAAGAGTAAAACTAGAATCGCCCGTTCCGGTAGATGTGATTAGTATGAGTAATGCTTTGCAAACTACCGCAAGACCCGATCTTACTTCTTTGCTCAATTATGCCGCCCCTTCATTTAATTATAATAAACAAAGTGGAAGCGATGGTGCCGACCAAATAGAACTTGCTACGCTACGTGGCCTTGGGCCCGATCAAACACTTGTGCTGGTGAATGGAAAACGCAGACATCAAACTGCTTTTGTGGCAGTATTTGGCACTAGGGGCCGGGGTAATAGTGGTACCGATTTAAATGCTATTCCTGAAGTGGCTATTGACCGTGTGGAAATATTAAGAGATGGTGCATCGGCTCAATATGGTTCTGATGCTATCTCCGGCGTCATAAACTTGGTTTTAAAAAAGACGACAGATCTATGGCAGATCAATACAGGCTTTTCTGGTTATCACGATAAAAAATATAACACCCATTTTAGCAATAACTTAAAGAATCAATATGATTATGGAAATGGGATAGATGGCCAGGCTTTTAATTTTGGCGTCAATAAAGGATTTAAAATTGCTGAAAAAGGATTTATCAATTTCTCTGGAACTTATTTCACTCAGGGAAAAACCTATCGTCAGGTTTTAGATACCAATCTTAATAATAAAAATGCTTTACCTATCAATCCCGGCCGAAGGGCCAATGGAGATGGCAGTGTAACCAGCGGAGGGCTGATGTTTAATATGGAGGCGCCTTTAACTTCTTCTACCAACTTCTATGCCTTTGGAGGGTATAATTATAAATCATCAGATGCATTTGCTTTCAGCAGAAGTTTTCATGGATATAATGTGCTTTCATCTTCTAGGCCTGCCAGGTTTCCTACAAATGCCAATGGTAAACTCATTTGGGTTCCTTCAATCATGAAAAGTATTCCTACTGTTGGTGATTTAGCTGATACCGTTTTTAATCCTCATATACAAACCAATATCACAGATCTTTCTACAGCGGTTGGTTTTAAAGGAAAAATTAATGCCTGGGATTGGGATCTGAGTAATACAATTGGCAAAAATGATTTCCATTATTACGGGGATAAAACTTTCAATGCATCATTAGGAGCTGCGGGTGTCAATAAAAATCATTTTGATGATGGAGGATTTAGTTTTTTACAAAATACCACTAACCTTGACTTCAACAGATCCTATACTTCGGTAGCACAGGGGTTAAGTTTATCGGCCGGACTGGAATTTCGCTACGAACAATACAAAATTTATGAAGGAGAAAAAGACTCCTACTTTAATTATGACCTTGTAAATAACAAAGCAGCAGGCTCGCAGGGTTTTCCCGGATTTCAACCCGTAGATGCCGTTAAAGATAGCAGAACCAATCAGGGGCTTTATGTGCAGGCTGATCTGGATGCTAACAAAGCATGGTTGTTGAGTGGTGCTGTTCGTCTGGAAAATTACAGCGACTTTGGATTTTTGGGAACTTATAAATTGGCTACCCGTTATAAAGTTTCTCCTAAAGTAAATATCAGGGGTTCTGTAAGTACTGGCTTTAGGGCGCCGTCTTTGCAGCAGATCAATTTCAGTAATACATTCACGAATGTGCAAGGAGGAAATTCTTTTGATGTAAAAATTGCTCCTAATTACAGTCCCATTACTAAGGCTGCAGGCATACCAGAATTAAAAGAAGAAAAATCTGTAAATGCTAGTCTGGGATTTACAGCTAAACCCTCTAATGAATTTACCATAACAATAGACGGTTATTTAGTAAAAATAAAAGACAGGGTAGTACTTTCGGGACAGTTTGACAACAGCAATACTGCATTGCAACCCATCCTTGATCAGTTAAATGTAGCCCAGGCACAATTCTTTGCAAACGCAGTAAATACAACCAATGCCGGCGTGGATATCTTTTTAAATTATGCAAAGAAATGGAATGGCAAAAGCATCAATCTAACTTTTGCAGGAAATTTGCAAAATATGAAAATTGATAAAGTAAATGTTCCGGCAGCCCTTAATAGTACATACAACGAACGCCAAGCCTTCTTTAGCGATAGAGAACAAAAATTTGTATTGGCTTCGGCACCTCCAGTAAAACTTGGATTGACTGCTGAATATGGTTTTAATAGAAAAATAAAAGCAGGTGCACATCTTACTTATTTCGGAAAAATAATTTTATTGGGCTACGGATATGCCAACACCTATCCTCCGTTGGTTTCTTTAGATGCTGACCCCAATACAACCGTATCCGAACAATTTAATTACAATGGCAAAATGGTTACCGATATTTATGCTTCTTATAAGTTTTGTAATCAAGCCAGCCTGTTTGTAGGATTTGATAATTTATTGAACGTACACCCCGACTTAGGCTATGTAAATGGCGCCAAACTTTCTGCCTATGACGGAGAAACAGGTGGCCCATGGGATGCGGTTCAAATGGGCTCCAATGGCAGGAGGATGTTTATAAAATTACAGATGCGTTTTTAATGAAGTTCCTAAATTATAAAAAATGCCCTGAGTTTTCTCAGGGCATTTTTATGATGAAACATCATAGTTTTCTATTTTCCATCTAACGCTTGCAATTCCTCCCAGTATTCAGCAGCCCTTCTTGTATGTGGTATAACGATGGTTCCACCCACAATATTGGCAACCGCAAACACTTCATACATTTCTGCAGTAGTTACTTTCAATTCATAAGACTTCCCCAGGTGGTATTTGATACAATCATCACAACGCAAAACCATACTGGCCACAAGGCCCATCAGTTCTTTTGTTTTTTCATCCAGCGCACCTGCAGCATAGGTATTTGTATCCAGGTTCCAGAGCCTTTTTATCACCAAATTATCTTTACTAAGGATGAGTTCATTCATCCTTGTACGGTAGTCGTTAAATTCATTTACCAGATTACTCATAAATTATAAAATTGAGAGGCAAAGTTAATAATTGAAGAAACATAAAATGAGGGTAAAAACAAGTGGAAAAAAAGCAGATCAGTTTAAAGGAACAGTAATTTTTATTTGGGTGCCATTGTAGCTTTCAAAACTGATAGTGCCGTTGATCTCTGCTATTCTTTTATTCATATTTTTCAGACCATTGCCGAAACTGTTATTTTTTTCAATTCCCTTACCATCATCAGTTACTTCAATATAAACAACGCCGCCATTTTCTATTTGAACCGTCACTCTTGCGTGTTGAGCACCAGAATGTTTAAGGGTATTATGCAGCGCTTCTTTGATTACAAGGAAAAGATTTTTGCGCTGAACACCACTTAACTCTTTTAACAGTGGAAGGCTTGGTGAAATGCTACTCTGAAATTGTATCGAACTATTCTCAAAAAAAGAAACCCCAAACTGTCTTACATATTCCACAAAATTTTGAAGGGTATCATTTTCTGTATTCAAACTCCAGATGATGGTGTTCATGCGCTGTGTAATCTCTTTGGCTGTTGCTGAAATTTTAAGGGCAAAATTAAGCGGGCCTTTTTTTATATCATCCGGTAGCTGCTGAGCCATAAGGTCACTCATCATCCGGATACTGCTTAATCCTCCCCCCACATCATCATGCAGATCAGCAATAATTCTTTCTCGTTCCAAAATAACAGCCTGCTGCCTCATATAAGCAGCGTTAATCAAAGATTTTTCATTGTCTGCAATTTTACGTTGCAGCGCTACCGCAAAGAGAAAAATATCTAAGAGTATACTTATCATTACCGGGATATAAGAATTGGCATTATTAATAATGCCTGCAGGATTTTTTGCTTGGTAAAGCGATAATAACAATGTAACGGTACTTCCCAATAGCAAAATAATGGTTGCCCAAATAACATAATTTGAATATGGAACTTTGTATTTAAACAATGCTATAACAACATATAGCTGCACAGGAAAAAGTATCAGGCTGATAAAATAATAATAAGGATCATAAGCAATACCAAAAAAATTGCCGGCGAGACAACCTGCACTAAGTACAGTATACAATATCAACAGGAAGTTAAACAGCCGGTAAAGTGGTCTGGATCTTTTTTTAAGACCAAGATAATAGGTAACAAAAAGACTGTAAAAAACACTGATTAAAAATTGAACCGGTCTTTTAAACAAGTCATACCCTGCAATGGATGTTTTGTCATTGTAATCAATTCCGAAAAACAATTCGGGAATAGCCAGTAGGTAATAAACAGTTAAGAGTAAAAGATAAAGTGCATAACAGAGATATTCCAGACGCCTTAGAATACTAAACTGAATAAAGAAAAACAGGGCCATAAAAAAGGCTACGCTTTCAAAGAAATAAATAAAGTATTCGCTTATCTGGTTCATGCAAGTTATTATACCAATGAGATAATATGGCTTGTTTTAGAATACTGTAATAAAGGATAATTATCTTTTCAGGTAAAGGTTCACAGCCTCCACTCTTGTATTGACCTGTAATTTTTTATAAATATTCTGTACATGTTTTCGCACTGTTCCCCAGGTGATGTCCAGTACATCTGCAACTTCTTTTCCTATAAGGCCTTTGGCAAGTTGGTCCAGTACCATTTTTTCACGGTCGCTCAATGTTTCAATGAGCGCATTTTCTTTTCCCATTATTGCAAAACTCGCTACTACCTTTCGGGCAATACTGCTGCTCATAGGACTTCCTCCGGCAATGAGATCATCTAGCGCTTCTATGATTTTTCCAGGACCTTCTGTTTTTAAAATATAACCACTGGCGCCGGCTTTAAGAGAGTCAAATATTTTATCGGTATCCTCGTATGCAGTGCACATCATAAACAACATATTTGGAAACAGGTTCTTTAATGCATTTACACACGCTATACCGCTGGCCCCGGGAAGATTAATATCCATCAAAACAGCATCTGGTTGCAGGCTAGAGATTTCTTTGATAGCTTCTTCTGCATTAGCATAACTTCCTCCCAACACATAATTTTCACTCAGCTCTATCATCATACACATCCCTTCACGCAAGTCGGACTTATCATCTACAATACAAACTATTTTTTTTAATTCCGGCATAACAACAAAAGTACAATTTTGATTAAAGTCTTTACTACCTCATTGAGCGTATAATACTAATTATTTATTGGAAGCATCTTCAAGAAAATCCCTTATTCCTTGCAGGATCTTGTCTGCCATCTGCTGTTGAAATGCTTCGTCCAGAATCAATGCTTCTTCGGCCGGATTGCTGATAAAAAGTGATTCTACCAATACATTTGGATACTCTGTAGGGCTATTAAGCATAAAATTAAAAGAACCTACCACCCCATATTGTTTTAGCCCAAGCTCCTGCATCCGCTGATTGATAAATGTATTGAGTTTTTTATTCCCTATATAACGGTAATGAGTACTTGTTCCACCAGAACGAATCGGGTCTGAAGAGGAGTTTAAATGAATACTTACCAGCAAATCAGGTAAGCTATCCCTGTAAAAAAGGATTCGTTCCTTATTATCAAACAGCTGTTCTTTTGTTCTTGTCATGATCACTTTTGCTCCTGCGGCCTGCAATGCTTTCTGCAATTTTAAAGTAATCGCCATCGCCAGGTCTTTTTCTGATGACCCAGTGGGTCCGCCTGCTCCGGTATTACTGCCGCCATGACCTGCATCTAAAGCAATAACCAATTTATCAAGAGTAAGTGCTGTGGGCTGCTGTTTGATTTTTATAACCAATGTATTGCCTTTATAATAAATCTGATGGCCCCAATGCTGTGCATGTTTTAACTGAATCTTAATCCTGAAAATATCGTCTGCAACTTGTTCATAATCTACATTTTCAATTTCCTTTGAAGTTTGTAATTGCGAAATCCAGTTGGTATTATTGGTAGCTCCAAACACATCCACAATAATTTTAGAAGGATTTAACTCCTGAAAACTTTGATAGGGCAATCGTGCAGACAAACTAAGATTTATATAATCGTATTTTTCATCTCCATAAACAGTCCAGGAGTCTGTAAGTGAAGAGGGTGCAAAACTACCTTTCGGCATTAATGTTACCAATTCATCCGAGATATAAGCGATCCTGCTTTTGGCCAATTGTATTTTGTAATCAGCCCCAACTTTACCAATCACTTTTAACGGAATTAGGCTATCCAGATATCCAATTTTTGCACCACCCAATCTGTTGTCGCCCAAGCCATATTCAAGATGTGCAAGCCTTCCTTTGGTCATCACCACATCAGAAGCAAGGGCTGAAAAAACAGAAAACTGGTATTTTGTTTGTTTGGTAATAATTTGTCCGGTCGAATCGGAAAGACTGATAGGAATTTTGATAGATAAAAAACTATCAGCGGCTGTAATAATATATTCACCCTGATAAATACCCTGCATACCTCCCGAAAATGTTGGAGGCAATTCATAAAGTGGCAATGTGCCAAAAGCAGTAATCTTTGCGCCAGGCAATGCTTTTACCCTGAACTGTATTTTATCTCCCGCCATTAAAACAAGGTTTCCTTCGGGAATGGTTTGAATATTTTCTATATCAAATGTTTTTACAGCCTCTGCCTGTTTGGGTACCGTATAATTGTAAACCAGTTTTTTTACAATTGATTTTTTATTCAACCCTTTGGCTTCTACAATAAAAACACTGTCGGCACCAGCTATATTTATTTCATACGCAAAGCCACCGCTGTTATACACTTTTACTGGCTCTTCATTTACAGTAACTGTACAGGTTTTACAGGTGCTGCCAATGATGAATTGGCGTGTGGCACTTATCGCAATTTTATCCTTGGTTGGATTGACCAATTTTATAAAAGGTGCTTCTTGTGCAATACTGCTTTGTAAAAAAACAAAGGATGTAATAAAAACAAAAAATATTTTAAAACAGGCGAATACTATTTTATGCTTCATCGTAAATAGATAAGTGATCTTATTGGTAAAGTTATAACAAGAGATATGAAACAGATTGGTAAAATTGCCAATACTAAAAAAGTATAAAAGGTATTGTAAAATCGCTCGCAATGGATGCTTGGGAAATTATAAAGCCACTTCAAATTATTGAAGTGGCTTTATAAAATTTACTCCCTAATTTTTTATTACCAGGGATATTTATTCTCTGCTATTAGTTTTTCAGCAATTCTTCTTCTTGCATTTTTTCCGTTATATGGAGCCATTTTTGTAAACCGCTTTAAACCAAGCAGCATCATTCTTTGTTCATCTCCTTCTGCAAAAGCGTTAATGGCATCTTTACCTGCTTTATTCACAGCATCTACTGCATCATTCAGATAACAATGCATCATATCCTTTTGTAATGATACCGCAGCTTCGCCCTGTTGTTCCGTCATTTTTATTACACGAAGCAAAGCGCTCTCTGCATTAAATGTAAGAATACTCATATCTGCAATATTCATTAGTATTTCCTGTTCATTACTCAAGCTCATCATTAGTTTTTGTACTGCTGCACCCGCAGTCATAAGAATGGCCTTTTTCATTTGCCCGATTACTTTTTTCTCTGCAGCAAAAGCACCTTCATCATCACTGCCAAAATCCGGTATACTCATTAATTCTTTAGATACTGCCATTGCTGGCCCCATCAGATCCAGCTTTCCTTTCATGGCACGTTTCAACATCATATCTACTGTGAGCAAGCGGTTGATCTCATTGGTTCCTTCATAAATACGATTAATACGACTATCCCTGTATGCACGACTGATCATGTATTCATCACTAAATCCATTACCCCCATGTATTTGCACACCTTCATCTACAATCAGATCCAGCACTTCGCTACCATCTACTTTTAGCATGGCACACTCAATGGCAAATTCTTCAGCAGCACCCAGCAGAGCCTCATTAAAAGGTTTACCCGCTGTTTCTAGTTCCGTTTCTTTATCATCAATCCATTTAGCAGTACGATAAAGTGAACTTTCACATACCCATGTTCGAATGGCCATTTCGGCCAACTTATGTTTAATCGCTCCGAAGCTCGCAATAGGTACTTTAAACTGCTCTCTTGTATTGGCATATGTTATACTACTGCTAAGCGCCATCTTTGCTCCCCCCAATGCTGCAGCACATAATTTTAACCTGCCAATATTTAAAATATTAAACGCAATGATATGCCCCTTCCCTACTTCCCCCAATAGGTTTTCAACCGGCACTTTGCAATCCTGAAAATACAGTTGAACGGTAGAAGAACCCTTAATTCCCATCTTGTGCTCTTCGGGACCTTGCGTAAAACCTTCTGTTCCTCTTTCTACAATAAAGCCGGTAAATTTATCCCCGTCTACTTTTGCAAAAACGGTGTATACATCTGCAAAACCACCATTGGTAATCCAGCATTTTTGTCCATTTAATAAATAATATTTGCCATCTGCAGAAAGCGTAGCGGTCGTTTTTGCACTCAATGCATCGCTGCCACTATTCGGCTCCGTTAATCCGTAAGCCCCTTTCCACTCACCAGTAGCCAATTTTGGAATAAATTTTTTCTTTTGTTCTTCTGTACCAAAATACAAAATGGGCAATGTGCCAATGCCCGTATGGGCTGCGATTGCAACACTAAAAGAAAATCCTCCACCCAAGCCTTCATTTACCAAAGTAGATGTAATAAAATCTTTCCCCAAGCCACCAAACTCTTCGGGAATAGAAGCACCCAACAATCCCTGCTCACCCGCTTTCACCATCAATGATGGCATCAGCCCCTGCTCCATTTTATCAATACGGTCTACCACAGGTAATATTTCTGAATCTATGAATTGCAAGCACATGTCTTTAACCATCTGCTGCTCTTCATTAAAATCTTCGGGAGTAAAAGTGTCTAACGCTATGCTTTCTTTAATTAGCCACTCTCCGCCTTTTAAAGTATTGGCTGTTGATGTAGGAGTACTCATTATTTATAGTTTTAAAATTATTTCTTATGACGAATTGTACGGTTTATTTCATAAGCACTGAAATCTAAAAGTGAAATCAGAATAGGGAGATATTGGATTTATTTTAAATTTTCATACACCCTCTGTAGTACTTCTTTTGCAATTTCTACCTGACCATTTGTTACACCTTCCAGCGCTTCATTCAAGGTTTGGTTGGCAAGCTCCATACTTTGTTCCTGAAGCTTACTTGCTTCCGGAGTTAGATAGATCATATTAATCCTACGGTCATCCTTAGACGCAACCCGTTTTACCAGCTTTAATTTTTCCAGATTATCAACCAACCTTGTAATACTTGGTTTGTCCCTGAATGTTGCTTCACACAATTGCTGCTGGCTCATGCCATCTTCCTTCCATAAATGATACAGTACACTCCATTGTTCAATGGTAATATCCACCCCAGCCTGCTTAAAATTCTTTTGCAGCCTGCGGGCAATAGCCGTGCTGGCCTTACCTGTAATAAAACTGTATAGTTCGCTTTTCTTAAATTGGTTGTTTGGCATATAGTTGTTTATGCAACTACATAAAGATAATATTTATTTTGGTTTCATAAAATTTATTTTTGTGGAACCGGCAGCAGTGCATATAGGATCATTCTTGCGTCGCACACTTGTACGGTATCCCATTATTTAGCCTGTATGACTTTTATTTTACTATTCAGTTATTTACTACTTATTGTATACAGCGGTTTGCTTTTATACTATCGGTTTGGCTGGAAACAGATACCGGTATTTATCGCAACAACTCCTGAACTCGAACCCGCAACCTTCATTTCTGTTCTGATACCTGCCCGTAATGAAGCAAATAACTTACCTGTGCTGCTTAACTCATTGCTTGCACAAAACTATTCGAAAGAATTATTTGAAGTAATTGTGATTGATGATCATTCAACCGATTTAACAGTAGAAATTGTAAGGCAGTATTCAAATTTTAAAATCTTGTCGTTAAAAGATTTTATGCCGGAGGGGACCATAAACTCCTATAAAAAGAAAGCCATAGAAATTGGAATACAACAAGCAAAGGGCGAGTTGATCGTAACTACCGATGCGGATTGTGTTGCAGAATCAAGCTGGCTAAAAACCATTGCCTCGTTTTACGAAACCTTTCAACCTGAGCTAATCGTGATGCCTGTTTCCATCCACAACAACAAACAGCCTATAGAAATTTTTCAGGCGCTTGACTTTATGACCCTTCAGGGAATTACCGGTGCTGCTGTACATAAAAAAGTGCATAGCATGTGCAATGGTGCCAATCTTGCCTATACCCGCAAAGCTTTTGATACAGTAAATGGTTTTCAAGGAATTGATGCCATTGCCAGCGGAGACGATATGCTGCTTATGCACAAGATTGCTGAACAGTTCCCCAACGGAATAGCCTATTTAAAATCGCCTGATGTTATTATACGAACAGCCCCAGTACATGGGATAAAAGATTTTTTTAATCAGCGAATCCGCTGGGCCAGTAAGGCAGATAAATATGAAGACAAACGGATTTTTTGGGTACTGCTATTAGTATATTTTTTTAATGTTGTGTTACTATTTATTCCGGTTTTTATTCTTGGGGCCGCAGTCCTTGGCCGTATGAACAATCAGATTGGGTGCATCCTAAAAAGCTGGCTTATTTTGGTAAGCCTTAAAACATTCATAGAACTTATTTTTCTTTACCCTGTTGCCCAATTTTTTAAAAAAGAAAAGTTATTGTGGTATTTTCCCCTTGCACAACCATTTCACATTGTTTACACCATTATTGCCGGGTGGCTAGGGAAATTTGGCAGTTACCGATGGAAAGAACGAATAGTGAAATAACATCGAAATGGCAGTTTTCTACATTATTTAAAAATCAATTGTATTTTACAGCATGCCTCCATCGACCTCATCTCTGCAAATAATAAAACGGCTCAAAAAAAACAAGCTGGCTTTTGGAGGCCTAATCGTTATTTTTATTGCCATCTTTATTGCCATTTTTGGATACATAATTGCTCCTGACAATTCCCCATTTGCAGATATGCAAACCGTAGAGATTCAGGCAAAAAAACCCGGCCATACTCAACTCTTTCTAAAAATTCCGGAGGAAAAAATTACCAGGACGGGATGGCTCAGCCAAATGTTTTTTGGAAGCCCTTCATCCTGCAGCTTTTTACCAATCAGTAGTTATAAAATTGATGGCTCCGTTCTATTAGTAGAAAAATATGTTGATGAAGATACTACCGTGCAGCAATCCTATAATATTAATCTGCTCACCAACAATGACCCTAATAAAATTCAGGAACAAATTATCGAAAAAAAATACTGGCTTGGCACAGATGCTTTTGGAAGAGACATCATGAGCAGACTGATTATTGGCACTAGGGTAAGCCTTGCTGTAGGACTTATTGCAGTTTTGATTTCTCTCACATTGGGTATTCTGTTGGGAGCTTTGGCTGGGTACTATCGGGGATGGGTTGATGAAATAATTATGTGGCTGGTGAATATTACCTGGAGTATCCCAACCTTATTACTCGTATTTGCCATTACCATGGCATTGGGTAAAGGGTTTTGGCAAATTTTTATCGCTGTTGGACTTACGATGTGGGTAAGTGTTGCCCGCCTAGTTCGTGGGCAAGTAATGGCTATCAAGGAGCTGGAATATGTACAGGCTGCGAAGGCTCTTGGTTATAAAAACAGCCGCATTATTTTGCGCCATATTTTACCCAATATTATGGGGCCATTAATGGTAATTGCTGCAGGAAATTTTGCCACTGCCATTATTGTAGAAGCAGGACTTAGTTTTTTAGGTATAGGAGTTCAGCCACCTCAGCCAAGCTGGGGATTGATGATCAAAGAAAATTACAATTTCATTATTACCAATAATCCGATGCTGGCACTTATTCCTGGGTTTGCAATCATGCTGCTGGTGCTGGCTTTTAATTTATTGGGCAATGGTTTAAGGGATGCAGTAGATGTGAAAAACCCCTCCTAATTTTTCCTTTTGGGAAAAAATAGAGAGGGGCTATAAAAAATTTGTTTTTTCTAATCGGCTGGAGCTACCGGAACATTTCTGCTAAAACCTTCCTCCAGCGATATAAATGTTTCTGTTCTTTCAATACCTTTTATTTTTTGTAGCGCATCGTGTAAAACATAACGAAGCTGAGCAATGTCTTTACAAACTATTTCTATAAACATACTATAATTGCCCGTAGTATAATTTAACCTGATAATTTCTGGAATTTTCTTCAGGTCTTCTGCAACAGCATCATACATGGAACTTTTTTCCAGGTAAATTCCCACAAAAGCGGTAATGTCATATCCCAGCTGTCTTAGGTCTACACTTAACCTTGTACCTTTAACGATATTAAACTCTTGTAGTTTTTTAATACGCACATGGATGGTACCACCACTTACAAAGAGTTTTTTACCCAGTTCTGCATAAGAGATCTCCGCATTTTGCATCATTGCTTCAATGATTTGAAGATCAAGTTTGTCAAGATTTAATTTGGCTGCCATTTTTACAATCGATTTTAGATTATTTTCAATAATTAATGCAAATATTTGATTAATTTCTATAATTACAAAATATTTGTTGAATTATTTTTAAAATTAAGGCAATTTACTTTATCTTTGTTTTATCAAACCAAATCGATAAAGATCGATTATACTGTGGGGTGATGAAATTTTTGGCAGACATGCCCCCTTGTCTCGGGGGTGAGGATAACAGGATAAACGTAGCATAGAGCCGGATTGTTCACCGTAAGGTGAATATTCCGACCGGGGTCGACCACCGAACTTTGTACTATAGCTAACTGCCTCGTGAAGGTTCGACCCCTTCCCCTACAGCTTCTAAAAGCCTTCGTTGAATAAACGGAGGCTTTTTTAATTTTATTTCTTCCGCAACTTCAAAAAATAACAAATGTACCCACATAACAAATTGCAATTTTGAACTGCTATATTATCAAATATAGATTTCATAACAAAAATTAACTGCAATAAAATGCAGATTTAATTTCTGCATCTGTATGTTTTGTTTAACGACTTTTCAACAACATAAGAAAATTCATAGGATAGACAAAGGCTTTAAAAAGAATAGCATCCAATGGTCAAAGTTTTATTAATCAATGGGGTTTCTGAATATATGGCATTACCAAAAATTTCACTATTTACGATAATGAATCCCTGAGAATCTCAGAAAAAAAACAGTGGTTTGATTCTTTTTTTGTTGCCGTATCTCAATATAACAGCACGCAGAAAAACCTGTTGCAGCGATAATTACTGGAAAAAATATCTAAAAAAATATTTATCTATTTAATAAATACTTTTTTAATTTCAGAAGTGTCATCTGGTTTTATGATCTCCAAATGATATAACCCTTTAGGTAATTGCTGCTTAATTGTAAATGAATAATTATAATTAGCGTTATCAACTATCAGTTTATCTGTACAAACTACCTGACCATTTGTTGTTAGTAATCGCAACTGGTAACTTCCTTTAACCTGATCCATCATTATCAGATTTATGCGGCTTCCGGAAACAGGGTTGGGGAAAATTTTTATTCCATGTTCTACAGCTTCTACATTAACTTTTACAATTTCACTATAACTTGGTGAAGTTCCTAAAAATATTGAACGTACCCTGTAAAAATTATATCCAACAACCACAGACTCATCCAAGTAAGAATAAGTAATAGCTCCTCCATTATCTAAAGTTGGAAAGTTAGAATGAAGAGGATAAAAGTTTAATCCATTTAATGATTTTTCGAGCACATATTCATTTACATTCATTTCATTTTCTATATCCCAACTTACCAAAATACCAACTTCCTTTTTGGATGCTTTTATATTTTTGAATATTACTGGCACAGGACCCAATGATTCAAATACAATACTAAAACGATTGGCTGCATATGACGCTGGGTCTGTAGACACCTGAAATTCAATAAAATTACTATCATTCATATTAAGCAGTTTATTATTTAAAACGGCTGAATAACGATCTTTTAAAATTGCTTGCAAACCAGATGTTTCCATATTTGAAATCATGGCATTCAATTTATAGTTTCTGATACTAAGACCATTTATATTTAAGTAAATCGTATCCTTTGTTTCAATTGTTTTTCTTCTTTCAATTGCAAATAAAGCATTGCCCCTTTTAAGTCCTAAATATTTTGTGCCAATTTTTGGGGCATCAGAATAGTCTATTTCATTAATGTTTTCAGCATCAAAAGTTGTTAATACAGCATCCACCAATGATTTTGATTCATCAGCATTGGATTCATATAAAAGCGTACTTATTCTTTCATCAATACCATTGCGTGCAAGTGGGCCCTGGTTACCAGAATTAGCCTTATTTGACTCCTTTATAGTTACACTACCTACAGTAGCTCCATCAAGAGACTCTATCATAACAGCTGATCCGCTTGGAATAAGTTGGCTAATAGAGCTTACATTACCTGTAACATCGTAATGATCTCCATTACGGCTCACGGTAACATAACCTCCCACTCCATATGCCCCTGCCAATAAAGGATCCCATGCATAAAACCTATCTTTTACATTTGATTTGGTAATGAGTCCAAAATCAATCGCTGCAGGATATGGATTGCCTAGTATAGTATAATTTGTAGCATTTACAGGAATAATTTGATCTCCCGCCTTAATCTCTCCTTTCATTCTTAATGTAGTAGGAGTTGCAGGCAAACTGTTGTTAAAGATATTTACACTTCTGTTTCCCCATATAAATGCAAAATAACCACTGTAATTACTAATAGGCACATGGGTTCCTGGAACAGGAGGCAAGGGTACAAAAGAATTGGTAAGATAATCGTAAACTTTTACCGATGCGTTGGAGGTAGGCCCCTGATCATAGCCATTTGCTATTGTTCCGCCAATTATATGTATACCATAGTTAGCATTAGGATTACCAGAAGTAACAGCTTCCTGCCATGCCTGATTAATCGTAGATGGAGTTCCAGTGTTTTTTACAGGAGCACTTAGTAAGCGCCATGCACGGTGTGCTTTGATATATCTTTCTATACTGACTTTGCCGGAAATATAAGAAGTTGCGGTGCCTAAACCATCAACTGGCAAGGCGGTAAGTGTAGCAGTTTTGTTGGCATCAGATTTTAATGTTAAAAACCCATTGCTATATAAAATGCCCTGAACAATTCCAAAACTGTCCTTGACAACAAATTCGCTTCTTAAAGAAAGTCCATAAGCACTTTTATTAATTATAATATTATTGACATTACTTTGATTTGCCCCGGAAATATAGGCTACATTGGTATCAGCATCACCTGTAAATTTAATGGTACCGGTATCTGTATTAAGGGTTCCGTCATTTTTTAAGGCTGCATTATTAATTACCAAATAAGAATTTCCCTTCATTACAAGATGAGACCCCGATCCAATATTTATTTGTTGAGAATAACTTATGGTGGTAAAGGCTATCATAAATAATGGCAAAAAATAAAATAAAAACTGGCGGGATAAAAGTTTTCTTCCGGGAATTCGCTTGTTAAAGAAATTAACTAACATGAGTTTGGATTTTTTATCAATTGGATGTAACAAAATTATATTAAAATAAAAGTATCAGTGTAGCAATCTTTCGATATTTAGAGAGCTGTTTTACTACAAAAGGACACTGTTGTTACTGAATGGATATCATTAACATTTTTAATTAAGTTTTATTTTTTACATATTTCATTTTACCAGAAAGATGATACCTCATATAATTTTCTATTTTTCTGCCGCTGTTGGTGTTATCACCAATCGGGCAGCGTGTTTCTGTTGTGATGAAAACACCAAAAAAGCGGTGCCCTTATTGAGAATTGCACAAAAATAAATAGTTGGTTTTTTATTTAGACATTATAAATGCCGGCTCTCAAAATTCAATTTAAGAATGTCACATACCCATTTTGTAAGATAGCAGTGTCGTATCTGGAAGTACAAATTATTTTTACTTTTAAAAGAACACCCTCATGTTTACGCCCCAATACATCTTGTCTATGTACTTCGCCACAAGCGAAATTCTACCTTTGTAGGCATCTTTGCTAATTTCTAAGCCGTATGCAGGCATAAATTTATTAATTGAAACAGAAGCGTTACTTGATTTTAGATCGTATTCTGTAAAGTCTGTTTTTTTTAACCATGCAGCCCCAATAGAGGGGGTGAAAGAATAATTATCAGTATCCAAATTACTGATATTAAACATGCGGCCGATAGATGTAATAATAATCTTTGCTTCCTCAGCTGAGCTTAAGGGTGTTTTAAAACTGATCTGAGCATCAATCTTATCTACTAGGATGCCGGCATTCATATTGTAGCCTTTATTTTGAAGGCCAATACCAAAGTAAGGCTGTGCAAATGTTGGGATTGAGATAATCAAGATTAGTGTTATGATTAATGGTTTCATAATTTAAATTTATTTTTGTGAGTTAAATTATATGATACAAAAAAACCGAGTTTATAGGAACCATAATATTTGACAGCGTCAACAGCGTATTGCTTCCAGTTCTTTTTTTCGCCACCAATTTTTATTACTATAGCTGCTATATGTGATGTGGTAACGATTGATTTTAGTAAGTGGTCAGCATTCCATTCCATATTAAGAAATCCACAAGGAGACTGAATCCTGTTATCCCAAAATCGCCGGTTAAGGTTTGGATGGTTTATAAAAAGTGCGTTTGGATGGTATAGCACTTCCTCTCTCCAACCCTGTGCATAACCGGCAGTAAATTGCAAACCCATAATTGCGGCATCGTTTCCGGTAATTTTGAATTGTGCGAATGCTGCGTTAGTCAGTAGTAGTAAGATTATAAGTTTCATAGTCGTTAATTATTAATGCAACGAAATTTTTACCCAACCTTGTGGCGTCGGATATTTCCATAATAAATATTCCTTTCTTCCAATGGCCAATTATAACACGACTTCCCAAAACAAGACCTGTTTTATTAATATTTCTGGACTCTAATTGGACCAAATAATTGACTAATTCCCATAGAGGGATATCTGCAAGATTTCATTATAAGAAAGGGATACGGAGATAGAGGCAGAGGCAGAATGGGGTAAATTATCAATATGAAAATGTACGCATAAAATCTATTGTAAAATTTAGTATTTGTACTGTTTTGATATAGTTTTTTTGCTACAAATAATTGATAGTTACAGGGGCTACTTGAAATTCTATGAAGTGTAAAAGCATGCTGCAGCACATAGGCTTTTACCTTATAGAAAAGTACAATCACAATCCTCCTAGCTTGTTAAGCGAGTCGTATTAGAGTCTTAAATAGCCTAACAAGATTAAGCGCTTTTAAAGAGATAAGAGCTTGAAATAACCTACAGGTATGTGGGCTGGGATAATAATGGAAATTCTTGCTGTGTTTGCCATAGACTATCAGCATTCCATTTTGGTATAGCAGGTAATTACAATGCGCTAAGTTTCATAGCATTCAGCAAACTATGTAGGGTAAATGATTATATTAAATTCTCCAGACCCAATATTGATTACTATATTTTTCTAAAATAGGAGAGTCACTGTGCATTTCAACAGTCATATGTTTTGGAATAATCCTATTATTAATACAGGCTCTAAAAATTCAATTTTTGACCAGAAACTTAGTGGCGCATACAATTTTCTATATTTGCAGCCATGGCACAAAAAAAATTACTTCGTTTTGCCCAGATAAAAACCTTTGCCAATGTAAAGGAATATCCCTCCAATATGCAGGGACAATGGCGGTCATTCTTTCAAAATGAAAATCCGGTTGTTTTGGAGCTAGCTTGTGGCCGGGGGGAGTATACCCTTGGTCTTGCAGCCATGCACCCTTCACAAAATTTTATTGGGGTTGATGTAAAGGGTAACCGAATGTATATTGGAGCAAAATATGCTTTAGAAAAACAACTTAATAATGCCGCATTTCTACGAACACAAATAGAAATGCTCACAGATTATTTTACAACAAATGAAGTTGATGAGATATGGATCACTTTTCCGGACCCTCAGCTCAGGACCTCCACAGCAAAAAGAAGATTAACACACCCAAGATTTTTACGCCTTTATCAAAAACTACTTAAACCAGATGGTAGCATCCATTTAAAAACTGATTCTCCCCAACTTTATAAATTTACCAAAAGAGTTATTGAACTCTATGGCCTTTCGCTTGTTGATGAAAGTGAAGATGTTTATTCCAACACCCATAAAACGGAATTGGATATAAAAACGCATTACGAAAACCTTGACATAGCACAAAGTAAAAGGATTCACTATCTGCAGTTTAAGTTAACAGGTAACATTCCCGACATAGATGAGCAATTGCAGGAAGAGTTAAAACAAACAGAATTGGATAATTAACTATATGCAAAACCTAATAGAAGGCGAAGATTTTTATTATAATGCGCAAGGGTATATTGTACTCACAGAAAATTTCCATTTAAAAAAAGGATTTTGCTGTGGCAATGGGTGTAAGCACTGCCCTTACAATTTTGAATGTGTACCCGAACCGAAAAGAAGCGAATTAACCAAATCGGGTTTGGGTGCGAGCTAAGATTCCATAAATTCGTAATTAGTCGTACCTTTTATGCAATGAAGAAAAAAATCGTTTCAAAAAACATCATCGAAACACTCCCTAAAACAGTAGATAAAACTTATAGTTTTTATAGCGATGTATTTGATATAGTGCGGCAAATACCAAAGGGCAGGGTTACATCTTACGGAGCAATTGCTTCTTACCTTGGTACAAAACTATCTGCCAGGATGGTGGGCTGGGCGATGAACGCAGCGCACAATGTGAAACCAAAAGTTCCTGCACAAAGGGTTGTAAATAGAAATGGAATGCTTACGGGTAAACATCATTTTGCAACAGCTACCTTAATGGAGGAATTGCTAAAAAAAGAAGGCATCTTTGTAAAAGATGAAAGTATTATAGACTTTGAAAAACATTTCTGGGATCCTGCAACAGAACTGAGTTTATAAATTTCTATTCTTAAAAAATAAGTTATGAGCAAAACAGATATACTCGGAAAAATTGCCTTTATCAATCATGAGAAAAAATATGCTATGATTGAGTATGAGCAAAATGGAAAGAAAAAGACTGTAAAAGGTAGTATAGATGATAAAATACAAAAAGACCAGAAGCAAAAAAAATTAATTAAAAAAACGCATCATTTTTTGATGGGTGATGTGGTAAGTTTTACCCTGAAAATTACAGACAGGGGAGATAAAATGATGGCGTCCAATATTGATTTTTTATATAACAACGCATTGGATGTATTAATCAATCAGGCGGCCATTAACAATAAATTTACCGGTTATTTAAAGGAAGCCGAAGGCAAATATTTTGTGAAAGAAATAGATAGCTATTTATTTTTTCCTATCAGTTTTTCGCCCTGGCAGATAATCCCGTCTGAAGAAGAACTCAATGAACCTGTTACTTTTTCGCTTGAAAATCTAGAAAAAAAAGATAAGATAACCGCTGCATTGCTAAACAACGAGTATATACCCGAATTTCATACCGCCGTTAAGCTCTTTAAAAGTAAGACCCCCATTGATGCCACTATCAGCAATATTACCGAACATGGCATCTACCTAAATCTTGTGACAGATAAAATAACAGCAAAAATATCTTTGGATAAAAATGAAGCGATGGCTACACTAGCCCAAACCCTTGAAATAGGTAAAACGTTAAATGTACTAATAACCCATATAGGCAAAACCCGAATTGCTGTAGAAAAAACAGCAGATTTATAGCTGTTTCTAAACGACATCAGCCTCGCTTATACTAAGTTCCTGTGCAACTTTATAAGCACTGGGTTTTGCATATAAAAATATAAGCAGAAAAGCGGCTACACTAAATATTAGTACCGGCAAACCTGTCATTAAAAAACAAACAATTGTTGACAATACAGGCACTTCCAGTATTGCCCAGCGTATGATATTTGCTGCCCTGTAAGCTATTAATTTATCCGAAAGCGATTCTTCATTCATCCTGATTGCTGCTACTTTCTTTTTATAATTACTAAACGCCAGCATTACAAAGGCAACAGACCATCCAATGGCTCCAGGCACAACCATTGATAGAATTTCTTTATTTTCTATTACAGGAGTAAAAGCTCCTGTGTAAATAAGGTAAACTGCAATTCCTGCAAAAATCACCTGCCCAAAGAGTAATGAAAAGTGCATTAATGACAAAGCCTTAATATTTGAAAGTGGTTGCTGTGGCATGTTTAATTATAATAAGGACTAATCATCCAATAAATAATTACACCTGTTATTGCTACATAAAACCAAATGGGCCATACAATTCTTACCAGTTTTTTATGTTTATCGTATTCTCCAATCAGGGCTCGATAAGCCGAGAACAATATAAAAGGTAAAGCCAGACCAGCTAAAGGAATATGGGTTAACAGAATAAGTAGATAAACGGTTCTTTTGCTTCCGGCTGCAGCCAACTCAACATCACTCAAACCTTTTATACCATCTGTTTCGCCATAGGCTGTTTCGCCCGCAAATAAATGATGCCCTATATAAGAAAGTAGGAACAAAACTGATAAGGTCATTGCTATCAGCATAATCTTTTTATGCGCTTCCAGTTTTCCATTCTTTACAGACCATAATCCTGCAATCAGTAATAGAGAAACCATTGCATTAATAACCGCATTGGCACTGGCAAAAATACGGTCATCAAAAGGTAGGGTAACTTTTCCGGCTAGATTGTATTTGCCTAAAACAGTTACAGCTGCAAAAACAATTACGGATACAATAATAATCAGCGTTTTCGCTTTTCGATCATTTTTTTGTAATACTGGTGTCATCATATATATAGCTTAAGCTTTGTATTTATTACGGTTCAACATTAAAGTTATTATTAAAACAAATCCAATTCCGATAAAAATGAGCGGCAATATTGGAATAAACTCTCTAAAAATAGATGGGCTCTTCTTATCTTTTTCCAACATTAAAGTTGGAATATCTCTGGCCAGTTGCGCAAGTTTTACAGTATCAAAACCATTGTACCATCCTCTTACAACCCTGTTAGAGTCTAGTAGGAAAAAATTTTCTGTATGAACAAAAGCAGTGTCTACATTAACATCTGCGATACTTGCCTTTACTTCGTTAAAAGCAAAATCATACAATTCTTTTTTATTGCCTGTAACAAACCACCAGCTATCATGGTTCACTTCAAAACGGTCAGCGAATTTTCTTAGATTAGCTACGCTATCATGTTCGGGGTCTACACTAATGGAAATAAATTGTACAATTTCTGGATTCTTGACAAATGAATTTTGAATTTTTTTCATATTCCTTGTCAGTCCCGGGCAAATGCTGGGGCATCTTGTAAAGAAAAAATTGATAACCAATACTTTTCCCCTAAGATCATCCAGGCTAACTTTTTTGCCCATTTGATTGGTAAAGGAAATGTTTTTAGCTTGATGCCAAATAGTATCATCAATTGTTTTACCACGCTTTTCAGCTTTTTTTACATCGTCATAAAAATAATGACGGGGCATGTGAACAGCATCTTTACTGTAATACTTTACAATATAATATCCAGTTAGGGGCACACAAATTACCAGTAATAATGTGACGATTCCTTTTATATTCAAAATAATATTTTTAAAATGGTGCTATAAAATTTGTGATACAAAATTCGCTATTCCAGCACAAATTAGTTCATAGAGACGGCTATTATTTAAAATAAAAAACCATCATTCTCTTTGCGAAAATGATGGTTATGTTATATCAATTTTATTAGTTATTTTTTATCTCCCTGTTCTACAGCTGCAGGAGCTTTGTGTTCTACTTTTTGTTCTGTATAGGGCTTGCTTCCTGCATTGGTATTTCGCAGATTTTTCCAGCTATTCCCATCAGAAAGGAAAGCGATGATAAACCAAACAAATAATACCAAGGGAACTACAATTGTCATAATTAAATTTCTAACCTCATCCCCAAGATGCATAAAAATAGAAACAATATAATAGGCTTTTGCCATTGTAAGAATACAAACCATTCCTTTAAATGCAAGGACCAATGTTGCATTCGGATTTTCGCCTTTGTGAATATTGTATATTACCAATCCGATTACCAATTCAATGATTGTTAAAAGTGATAGTATCCAGAAGGTTCTCCAGATTTTTTTTGTACTTCCTGAGTGTTCCGGATGAAATGTAATTTCAGGAGATGACACATGTGCTGACATAATTCTTTATTTATTTTTCTCAAATAATTCGTTAGTAAAAAGGGCTTGTTATATTAGATAAAAACACAGGAATACAAATACCCATACCAGATCTACAAAGTGCCAATACAACCCTGCTTTCTCTATCATTTCATAATGACCCCTTTGATCAAAATGGCCCATTTTGGTTTTGATATACATGATGATATTGATAACCACACCACTAAATACGTGGAAACCATGGAAACCTGTTATTCCGAAAAAGTACCCGCCAAATGCAATAGGACCGGGTGTTGCAATCGCTTGTCCGTTATGTAAAACTTCTGGTCCCCAGGGATTTTTTGCTACTGTAGTGCCCCAATGTTCCACCTGTCCGTTTACCAATACCGCATGATCGCCGGTAATTAAATGGGTCCACTCCCATGCTTGGCAACTTAAGAAAGCGATACCACCAATGATCGTTAAGATCATATATTTTTCCACTCCCTTGCGGTTCATATTATGACCTTCGTGAACAGCCAATACCATGGTAACAGAACTGGCGATCAAAATAAAAGTCATTAAACTCACAAATGCCAACGGCAAATTTGCGTGTCCCGCAAAAGGAAATGCATTAAAAACATGGTTAGGATCTGCCCAGTTATTTACGCTAAAACGAATGGTGCCATAACTAATAAGGAATGCGCCAAATGTAAAGGCATCACTCATTAAAAAGTACCACATCATTACTTTTCCATAACTGGCGTTAAAGGGGCTTCTTCCCCCACTCCACCATTTAGTGCCAGCCGGCATCGTTGTTGTTGACATAATTATTATTTAGTATCAAGTATTTAGTACAAAGTATTTTGACTGTTCTAACAGCAACAGTTTTTTAATTTAATATCAGCGAATCATCAATAAAAAAATCAATAAATAAACCCATAAAACATCTACAAAATGCCAGTAAGTACTCATTAATTCTACAGGTACCGAACTATAGATTTTTGTTTTAACACTAAAAGCTTTTAACGACATTACTATTAATGCTATGATTCCTCCAATTACATGTAAGGCATGAAAACCTACAATCACATATAAAAAAGAGTAAGCCACATTGCTCTGCAGGGTTAATCCAGCATACCATAATTGGCTAAACCCCATTATTTGAAATAATAAAAAAAGAACTCCAAGTACCAGTGTAGTGCTAATCAATACACGATACTTTACCATACTGCGATCCTTAAAAGCCTTTGCTGCAAGGTATAAACTGATACTGCTCAACAGCATTGCCGCTGTACTATACCAAAACATAACCGGCAACTCAAAACTTATCCAGTTTGCCTGGTTTCGTTTTACCACATATGCGCTGGTAAGACCTGCAAACATCATTAGTATGCTCCCAATTGCCACCCACAAAGTAAACTTGTGAGGATGTAATTTATTATTTGAAACTATAGCCACTGTACTCATTCCTCAACCAAAAAAGGTTATTTTATTTATTACTTAAATATTTATTCAAACATTAGTACTCTACATTATACATTGATCTTGTCTGCATATAAACTTAACAGGACAATCATCAAATAAAAATAAGAACTGAACATTACTTTTCTTGCAGCAGCCACATCCATTTTTCTAAACAACTGCACACTCACAAAAACCATAAAGAGGTTGCATCCCAAACAAATCCACATGCTTGTTTCACCGCTCATTTTATAAAAATAAGGCAACACTCCAACAGGTATCATCATCGTACTGTACATGATGGTTTGTATAGCTGTGAACTTTGTTGGTCCTTTATCACTCGGTAACAGTTTGAATCCTGCTGCAGTGTAATCTTTATGTGCTACCCATGCAATTGCCCAAAAATGAGGAAACTGCCATAAAAACTGAATCGCAAACAGTATCCATCCTCCAGCCCAGCTATGTTGTTGGTTTTCTCCAAAACTCGCAACCCATCCAATCAAACAGGGAAGGGCCCCGGGAATAGCCCCCATCAAAACAGCTATTGAGTTTACTTTTTTTAATGGCGTATAAATAAAACCATATAAAATCAAACTGAACAAACTGATTAATGCCGCCTCAACACTAAACGTGTACATGATATAACAACCAAGTATAGCCGAAATGATTACAAATACCCAACCCTCTTTCACACTCATCCTACCATCGGCAATTGGCCTGGTAGAAGTACGTTTCATCATTGCATCTGTATCTTTCTCTAATATCTGATTGATGGCATTGGCCGAACCTGTTACTAGCATTCCTCCCACAAAAAGTAAAAGAACTTTTAATAAATCAAAAGATATATTTGGTGCCAGCAAATAGCTTATCACTGTGCTGAAAACGACCATAAAACTCAATGTGAATTTTATGAGCGTAAAATAATCCTTTGCTTTACTAGCCAACCTGAACGATATAGAATCGTTAATAGTTTTATTCTCTTGCTGCTGATTCATTTTCAAAAAACTATTATCAGGTTTAAAAACCTATATGTTTATAAATTACTACTATTTATCCCTTAGTGCTTCTCTTCATCATCACCTACAGGCACATTCTGAGGAATAAAATCTTCTCCATTTTTTCCTTGTTTTGCATAATCATATGCCCAACGGTGCACTTCAGGAATTTCTCCAGGCCAGTTACCATGTCCCGGACGAATTGGAGTTGTCCACTCTAATGTATTTGCCTGCCATGGGTTTTGTAC
>CANNJE010000004.1 GCA_947504605.1 Chitinophagaceae bacterium | reverse complement strand
CATACTCAAGTGATGCATCGCTGCATATTTTCGCGGCAAAAGCTTGTCCCCACTTTTTTTAAACTGTGGCATCAGTTCCATAAAAATATTCTGGTAATTCAGCTTCCATATTTTAGTATTGATTTTTGCAAACAGATTACTATTTCCCCAATCACTAAGAAACAAACTGCGATAACCATTTCCTATAAAATTTTTATCATACCCCAGTTGAAAGTCGATAAACTTAGCTGCATTAAAAGTGATGTATCCTCTGGCATCAAAATAATCGACCCCCGTTTTTTTAAAGGGCTTATAAAAGCCAACCCCTGGAACTGCTCTGTATTTGCCTACCTGTTGTTGAAAAAAAACAGGACCCCGTTCCTGATTGTCGGTGATAAAAGATGAAAATCCTATTTTTTTTCCGATGAGACCTCTTACTGATACCCCTCTAGTATTGAGAAAAATACGATCATCATTGCCTTTTTCTGCACCCAAATAAATTTGAAGGACAGGGTTTAGTGCCAGGAAAAAGTCTTTGTTATTAACCTCCAAAAAATTAGCCTTCGTTTTATAAAATGAATTAAAAACCGGTTTTCTGCTTGCAAACCCTTCTTTTGATCCCGTTACCCACTCGCTGTTATTCATCAACAAGCTGAGCATGTTGTACTCATCAACATCAGAGAGATTCAGATCTACCCAATCTCTATACTTGTCTACCCCAGTAGAATCGGCATATCCCATGCGTGCACTATCCAGAAATTCTGCTTGCTGAATGATGGATTTACGGTTATAAGGTTTTAATGTAGAAAAATTAAGATCTGTATTGGTTTGTTGCTTTATCTCAAGCCTGTCTATAAAATGATATTCCTTTGCTCCCTGATTTAAATAGGTTGATTGAGCAAAACTTGTAAAAGGGCAAACAAAAACAAATAGTTTGAAAAAGCTTTTAATAATTTGCATCGAGTTTTGGTTAAATTAAAATTCTTAAATTCAAGTTATGCAAAAATACCTTTTTAAAAACATACAACTAGTAAATGAGGGAGAAATTAAAACTGCTGATATTTTAATAAGTGGCGACCGAATAGAAAAAATAGGTGCCAAAATAGATACAAAAAGTAATGTGCAGGAAATAAATGGCGAGGGCAAATTCCTGCTTCCCGGAGCCATAGACGACCAGGTACATTTCAGAGAGCCTGGTTTTACCCACAAGGCTAATATTTATACTGAAAGCAGGGCTGCAGTTGCAGGTGGCGTTACCAGTTTTATGGAAATGCCCAACACCATACCTAATGCACTTACAATAAACTTACTAGAAGATAAATATACTATCGCAAAACAAAATTCACTTGCCAACTATTCTTTTTTTATGGGCGTGAGCAACGACAATGCAGATGAAGCCCTGAGGGTAAATGACTTTAAAAATGATATTTGCGGCCTTAAAATTTTCATGGGAAGCAGTACAGGTAATATGCTGGTTGATAACCACAGTACCTTAAACCGAATTTTTAGTGAAAGCGAAATTTTGATAGCCACCCATTGCGAAGATGAAAGAATCATTAAAGCAAATTATGAGGCCCAGCAAAAAACAGGCGAAATACTTACAGTTAAACATCACCCCATTATTAGAAATGATGAAGCCTGTTTTGAATCTTCACTTATAGCTATTCAATTTGCAAAAAAATACAATAGCAGACTGCACATTCTGCACATAAGTACTGAAAAAGAATTACAATTATTTGGGAATATGTTGCCCCTAAAGGATAAAAAAATAACTGCAGAAGTATGCGTACATCATTTACATTTTACTGCTGATGATTATGAACAGCTGGGTTATAAAATAAAATGCAATCCTGCAATTAAAGCAGCACACAATAAAAAAGCTTTATGGGAAGCATTGCTTGATGACAGGCTAGATCTTATAGCCACAGACCATGCACCGCATCTGCTATCAGAAAAAGCTCCTCCCTATGAAAAAGCACATGCAGGTCTGCCACTCGTGCAACATTCTATTCAACTAATGTTATATTATCAGAGTATTGGAAAAATTTCTCTAGAAAAAATAGTTCAAAAAATGAGTCATGCTGTAGCAGATTGTTTCCAGATTAAAGACAGAGGGTATATAAGAGAAGGTTATTTTGCAGATCTAGTTGTAGCGAATTTAAACAGACCATATAGGGTAAGTGAAGAAAATATTTATTACAAATGTGGCTGGAGCCCTTTGGAAGGTTTTAATTTTCCTGCAACGATAGAGCAAACAATGGTAAATGGAAATATCGTATATGAAAATGGCAGATTTAATGAATCATATAGAGGTAAACGACTATCATTTAACCGGTAATAAACGCTTTTAATGGAAATAGACAAAACAACACTGAACGACCTTGCTATATTTACGGGTGAAGAAGATTTTTCTGTTTTTAATAAACTCAATAACGCCATCACTACTAACGGTAAAGAGCAACTGAAAAAAAATCTGGCTACCCCACTGCCTACAACGGAGGCTATTATTGATGTGCAGCAAACCATCAGGCTTATTCTTAAAAAAGAAACGGAATGGCCCAAAGAAATAAGTAATGGTACCATCATGGTAGTACAACGTTTTTATGAATATAGTTTTGATCCTTTACCTAAAATCGTTTCTTCCCTTACTGCCAATAGTTATAAATTATTACATGGCCCAGACTATTCACTTATAAAATATTCAATCATACACTGCTTTGATTTTATTAAAGGAATGTTGGCATTCACAGATAAATTTTTAAATGAAAACACCCCTGGCCCTTTAAAGAAATTATTAGAAACGGCTGCAAAGACACTGGCAACAGAGCAATTATTAATTGTTCAGAACTATCATAAATCTAGTGAGCTTTCCATACCACAACAACTACAACTGGCCCAATTCCTGCGTTATCATTTTAAACAAAATATGTTCACGCTGATAGCCATCCATGCGCAACTGGATGCATGGTATGGAATGGCTATGACGGTAAAAAAATACCAACTTGTTTTTCCTGAATTTATAGAGAGTGAACAACCCTTGTTGGAAGTAAAAGAAATGTTCCATATCCTTCTGGAAAACCCTACACCCTATGATTTAGAGATGAACCCAAAATGCAATTTTTTATTTTTAACAGGTGCCAACATGGCCGGCAAAAGCACTTTTATTAAGTCGGTAGGCACTGCTGTATTTCTAGCTCATGTGGGTATGGGTGTGCCTGCAAAAAAAATGAGACTTACTTTATTTGATGGCATGCTTAGCAATATCAATGTAATAGATAATATTGCAAAGGGCGAAAGCTACTTTTACAACGAAGTGCAACGTATTAAAGCAACGATCAATAAAATAAACGACGGTAGAAAATGGCTTATTCTGATTGATGAACTTTTTAAAGGAACCAATGTTCAGGATGCTATGAAATGCAGTACGGCTGTGATAGAAGGTTTACTTAAAATAAAGAATTCTCTTTTTATTTTATCCACCCATTTATACGAAATAGGAGAAGCTCTAAAGGTTCACCCCAACATTAGTTTTAATTATTTTGAGACGAGTACCGAAAACGGTAAACTGAGTTTTAATTATCAACTACGCAATGGCATCAGTAACGACCGGCTGGGTTATCTTATACTGGAAAGAGAAGGGGTTGTAAAAATGCTGGAAAATTTGTAAGGCTTTGTGTATATTAGAAGTACCAAAACCTTACCCATGCTTGTAAAAACTTTTGGCAGTGCCGTTTATGGTGTAGAAGCAATCCGCATTACGGTTGAAGTAAATGTAGATAACAAAGGGAAAAATTACTACATCGTTGGCCTTCCAGACAACGCTGTAAAAGAAAGCCTGCAAAGAGTAGAAAGTGCTATTAAAAGCATTGATTATTACATGCCCCGCACCAAACTAGTGGTAAATCTTGCTCCTGCTGATATCAAAAAATCAGGTTCTGCTTTTGATCTTCCCATTGCCATTGGTACACTTGGCGCTACCGATCAGTTAGACAATCCTGAAAGATTGGAGAATTTTGTAATTATGGGTGAGCTTAGTTTAGATGGAACCGTACGACCCATCAAAGGAGCATTGCCCATTGCCATACAAGCACGTAAAGAGGGTTTTGAAGGCTTAATTGTTCCCGCTGCCAATGCACGGGAAGCTGCCATGGTAAACAACCTAAAAGTATATGCTGTTGAACATATCAATGATGTGATCGGATTTTTTAAAAATGAAAAAAGTCTGTTGCCAACCATTGTAAATACCAGAGAAGAATTTGCTTATGCTCAAAGTAGTTTTGATATTGACTTTTGCGACGTTAAGGGACAGGAAAATATTAAACGAGCTCTAGAAATTGCGGCGGCAGGTGGCCACAACGCTATACTCATTGGACCCCCAGGTGCAGGGAAAACCATGCTGGCAAAAAGATTACCTACCATATTACCGCCACTCACTTTATTGGAAGCATTGGAAACAACCAAAATACACAGTGTGGCCGGCAAACTGCCAGAGAATGCAACCTTGGTAAGTAGACGTCCCTTTAGAAGTCCGCATCATACAATTTCAGATGTGGCATTGGTAGGCGGCGGAGGCAACCCTCAACCCGGTGAAATCTCATTAGCGCATAACGGTGTATTATTTTTGGATGAACTACCTGAATTTAAAAGAACCGTTTTGGAAGTAATGCGTCAACCAATGGAAGAAAGAAAAGTTACGATAAGCCGTGCCAAAGTTGCGTTGGATTTCCCTGCAAGTTTTATGCTCATAGCAAGTATGAATCCCTGTCCATGCGGATATTTCAATCATCCTGAAAGAGAATGTACCTGTGGACCAGGTGTAGTACAAAAATATTTAAGTAAAATATCAGGCCCTTTGCTTGACAGAATTGATCTGCATGTAGAAGTAACTCCGGTTGCTTTTAGCGAGCTCTCCTCTATCAACGCATATGAAAAAAGCGAAAAAATTAGAGAGCGAGTAATAAAGGCTAGAGCAATACAGGAAGAGCGATACAAACTTCTGGAGGGCGTATACGCCAATGCACAAATGAGCAGCAAAACATTAAAAGAAATTTGCACAATAAATACCGCCGGACAAAATCTTCTTAAAATAGCCATGCAAAAACTAAATCTTTCTGCCCGTGCTTACGATCGTATTTTAAAAGTAAGCCGCACCATTGCCGATCTTGCAGGAAGCGAAGATATCAAACCCGAGTTTTTAGCAGAAGCTATTCAATACAGGAGTTTGGACAGGGAGGGATGGGGTGGATAATAAAGGAATATTATAAACTGTTTTTAAAATATGAAGATTGGGAATTACTTATTTATTAGCCTCCCAAATGTTTATAACCGCTGTTTTAGACAAATGTTGACTCATTGATATTATTCAATGTAAATTTGCGCTGCTTTATTATAAAACAGCCCCTGCATTAATAAATATATTTAAATGAAGATATTACTACATTACTTGAAGCCCTATAAATGGCTGATGGCATTCACGCTATTTTTGGCAGCGATCAATATTTGTTTTTCCTTAATAGATCCTATTATTTTGGGCAAACTGGTTAACCTTGCTTCTGATCACCAGAGTGTAAAGCCTGGGGGCAAATATAATTGGGATGGTTTCTTTGGTAATTTCAGTTGGAAAAACCCAGGTGTTCTTGCATTATTAACAGCATCTATTACTGTTGCGATGATAAGCCGTATTGCCAAAGCTTTTCAAGACTATTTTTTAAACACCATCACCCAGCGTTTTGGTGCCAATGTATTTACAGATGGCTTACAACACGCCATGAAACTTCCATATCAGGAATTTGAGGATCAGCGCAGCGGAGAAACGCTGAGTATATTACAAAAAGTAAGGGTAGATACAGAAAAATTTATTGCTGCTTTTATCAATATACTTTTTCCGGTTATTGTGGGTATTATTGTTGTAGCTGTTTATTCGGCCAGTATACACTGGAGCATGCCCTTCATTTATTTTGGAGGAATCACTTTGTTAATCATTATCACCAATGCTCTAAGCAAAAAAGTAAAACGCATTCAAAAAAGTATTGTTGCGCAAACAACTTCGCTAGCGGGTGCAACCACAGAATCTCTTCGTAATATAGAATTGGTAAAAAGTCTGGGACTTACACAGCAAGAAATTTTAAGGCTTAATAAAAATACTTTTAAGATACTTGGACTGGAAATAACCAAAGTTAAACGCATACGCACTGTAAGTTTCATACAAGGTACTTTTGTAAATACACTAAGGCAGATAATTTTATTCATGCTTATGTGGCTCATTTTTAAGGACAGAATGAATGCAGGACAGTTGGTAACCATGCAAGTTTTTTCCTTTTTTGTTTTTGGCCCTCTACAAGAAATAGGAAATATAATTTTGTCTTACCGGGAAGCAGAAGCATCGCTTAATAATTTTGACATATTGATGAAAAAAGCGCCTGAAGCTGTTTCTACAAATCCAAAACATATTGGAGAGATTGAATCATTGGTTTTTGAGAAAGTTGGTTTTAAACACAACTCCGCTTCGCAAAAAGCTATTAATGATATTAGCTTTACAGCACACACTGGCGAAACGGTAGCATTTGTTGGCCCTAGTGGCAGCGGAAAATCTACCCTTATGAAATTACTGGTTGGTTTATACAGGCCACAACAGGGTAAAATTTTGTACAATGGTATTGATGAAAACAATATTAGTTTCGAAGATCTGCGCAGCCAAATCGGTTTTGTTACGCAGGATACGAATCTATTTAGTGGCAGTATAAAAGAAAATTTGTTATTTGTAAACCCTTCTGCTACCGATGCAGACCTAACCGATGCTTTAGAAAAAGCTGCTTGCACCAATCTGGTTTTACGTGCAGAAAAAGGACTGGATACCATGATTGGGGAAGGAGGATTAAAACTAAGCGGAGGTGAAAAACAACGTTTGTCTATTGCCCGAGCGTTATTGCGTAAACCTAATCTGCTCATCTTTGACGAAGCGACCTCAGCATTAGATTCATTAACTGAAGAAGACATAACCAATACCATAAAAGAAATCTCTGCAAATAAGGATCAAATTACCATTTTGATTGCGCACAGACTGAGCACCATCATGCACGCAGATAAAATTTATGTATTGGAAAAAGGGGATGTGGTTGAAACAGGTACACACCAAAACCTACTCGAAGAAAAGGGATTATATTATGCCATGTGGCGTCAACAGATAGGAGAAAGAAAAAAATAAAATAAACTGCCTGAAGCAGAATCATAAAACGAAAATATCTCTATTTATGGATTACATCAAACTATTAGGCCTGGCTGCAGGCACCATCAGTTCAATTACCTTTTTACCACAAGTCCTCAGAATCTGGAAAACAAAATCTGCCAAAGACCTTTCTTTAAACATGCTTGCATTATTAATTTTGGGTGTAAGTATGTGGCTAACTTATGGAATTATGGTAAAAGACGTAGCCATTATTTATACAAACAGTATGGTGCTCACGATGAGCTTTATTATGTTGTATTTCAAATTTAGATTTAAACAATAGAAAAATAATAGGAATGTCAGAAGAAAAAAAACGGCCTACCCCCAATTTTTACTGGAGCATACTTTCTATGCGATGCCCACGTTGCCGCAAGGGGCCCATGTACAAAGATGCTAATCCTTATAGAAACCTCAGCCTTAAACATATTTCAGACATGCACGAAAACTGCCCGGTATGCAATCAGAAATATGATATGGAACCCGGATTTTGGTATGGTACTGGTTATGTGAGTTATGCATTGGCTGTGGCGATATCCGTTGCCTCCTTTGTTGCATGGTGGGTACTTATAGGTGTATCGGTAAGTGACAACAGGGTTATGTATTGGTTTATAACAAATACTGTTTTACTGATAGTTTCACAACCATGGATGATGCGGATGAGCAGAGTAATCTATATGCGCTTTTTTGTAAGCTACGATCCCGATTTTGACAAAACAAGACCAAAGGAATTTCAATAATAAATTAATAAAAACAATTCCTTACAAGCGATCATATATATATGTTTTGCAAAAAATATTATTCCACTTTAATTGGTTTATGTTGTCTTTTAGCTGTTTTTTTATTTATCCAGTCTGATAATAACGCAGTGCCAGAACCTATAATAGCACCCACCAATACATCGCTGGGATAATGCACTCCTTGGTACATTCTAGCCCATGCCACACTTCCTGCAAATACAAATGCTGGTGCTGTAACATACCATTTTTTATATTGAAGGCTTAAAGCTGTAGCCGTATAAAACGCAGAATTTGTATGCCCGCTTGGAAATGACTTCCCCCCACTCTCGTCATCCCTTTTCACAATAAAAGAATAGGTTTCAAAAGGCCGTTTTCTATTTACAATTCTTTTTACAGAATAAATTACCATACCCGAAACGATCAAACCTCCAGTCATAAAAAATCCATCCCGCTGCAATTTTTTATCTTTCGTAATAAATCCATGGGCTAGAACTGTTGCAGGAGCAGCAATACTTATGATGGAAGTAGATGAAGCGCATAATTCCAGGTAATTATTTTTAAACCAGGTTTCATTTTTATTGATTCCTTTAAGTAGATTAATATCAGCATTCTGAGCTACTGCAGAAAGGGTAAAACAAAAAAAGAAAAATGTCGCAAACCGGAATCGTTGATTCATTATTTATTTATTAAAATATATTTCACAAAGTTGCTCAAAATTAAACAGCGTTCATAAAGATTTTAAAATCCTTTTGAACGCTGTTCTATGAAAACTATATTTTTCTATTCTATATTTTCTATAATCCCTGCAATGCCCTGCCCACCACCTACACAGGCTGTAACAATACCATATTTTTTCTTCAGCCGCTTCATATCATTTACAATTTGAATCGTGAGTTTACAACCCGTGCATCCAAGTGGATGACCTAATGCAATGGCTCCCCCATTAATATTTACAATCGATGGATCTAATCCCAGTTCTCGGATAACTGCCAATGACTGCGAAGCAAATGCCTCATTTAATTCAAAAAGATCGATATCGGAAAGCGTCATTCCAGCCTGTCTCAATACTTTTGGCACCGCTTCAACCGGACCAATACCCATTAAACGTGGATCTACTCCCGCACTCGCTGCGTTTACTAGTCTGGCAATAGGTTTTAAACCCAGTTCATTGATCATTCTTTCACTCATCACAATCACAAATGCTGCTCCATCACTGGTTTGCGAAGAATTCCCTGCGGTTACAGATCCACCAATGGCAAAGGCTGGTTTTAATTTGGCAAGCCCTTCAGGTGTGGTATCTGTTCTTACGCCTTCGTCGGTATCTACCACATATGTTTTTGTTTTGCGTTTGCCTTTTTCATCCACATAAACCTGTTCTACTGTGATTGGAAGAATCCCACTTTTAAAATAACCCTCTTTGATAGCGTTGGCCGCCTTCATATGGCTGTTATAACTAAACAAATCTTGGTCTTCACGGCTCACATTATACTCTTTTGCTACTGCTTCTGCCGTAAGTCCCATGCTCAAATAAAAGTCAGGCTCTTCTTTGGCAATTGCATAAGAAGGTACTGTTTTCCAACCTGCAGTTGGCACTAAGCTCATACTTTCTGTTCCTCCCGCAATGATACACTCTGCCATACCTGAGCGGATTTTTGCAGTAGCCATGGCTATACTCTCTAAGCCACTGGCACAATAACGGTTGATAGTGATTCCTGGTGCATGAATACCCACCGCCTTAGCCGAGATCATTCTGCCAACCTGAAGCCCCTGTTCTGCCTCTGGGACAGCATTGCCTACAATTACATCATCCACCCTCTTAGGGTCAAGTTGAGGCACAGTTGCCAATAAAGCTTTGATTACATCTATGGCCAATTCATCAGGTCTTGTAAATCTGAATCCTCCTCTTTTACTTTTTCCAATCGCAGTTCTGTAACCTGCTACGATATATGCTTCCTGCATGGTAAATTTTTTTAAATTAAATTACTATTTTGAAACTAAAGGTTTTGGTTTTTGAACCAATTTCGATTTGAATTAATTTATTGACCTTTTGCTTATCAAATCCTAACACTAAAATGTCGGCTATGGCAAATTAGTTGTTTATGCAACTTTATAGTCCAAAGTTATAATTTACAACTGAAAGCAAAAAACTAAAATAGCTGTGTTACTTTTGTGGGCATTATGTACAATCTTCTACGCTCCTTCCTCTTTTTTTTCGACCCCGAAAAAGTGCACTACTTCTCCATGAATATGCTGAAAGCACTATGCAGTATTGGATTTACGAAAAAAATTCTGGAAAGATTATTTCAACCAAAAGGGGATTTAACCTTTAGGGTTTTTGATATTAACTTTCCTAACAGAGTAGGACTTGGTGCGGGCTTTGATAAAAATGCAACAAATCTTCGAGAGCTACAGGCACTGGGTTTTGGATTTGTGGAAATTGGGACCGTTACACCAATTGCTCAGAACGGCAATGAAAAACCAAGATTGTTTCGCCTACCTGCAGATAAAGCGTTAATAAACCGCATGGGTTTTAATAATGATGGAGCGAAAACTATTGCTGAAAGATTAAAAAAATGGAAAAAAAGTGCTGACTTAGAAGTTCAGGGTCATAAACCTGCGAGACCTAGACTGATCATAGGTGGCAATATTGGTAAAAACAAAATAACACCCAACGAAAATGCATGGAAAGATTATGAAATCTGTTTTAATGTTCTTCATCCTTATGTAGATTATTTTGTGGTAAATGTAAGCAGCCCCAATACACCTGGCCTGCGTGAACTTCAGGAAAAAGAATCACTTCGTAAAATTTTCAGTGTTTTACAAAACCGCAATTCACAAATCGAAATACCTAAACCAATTCTGTTAAAAATTGCTCCCGATCTAACACAATCACAAATAGACGATGTAATAGATCTTGCACTAGAAATTAAATTAGATGGGCTGGTGGCAACGAATACTACTATCAGCAGAGACTTATTAAATGAAAGTTCAAAAATTAAAAGTGTAAGAATTGGCGCTGGCGGTTTAAGTGGTTTGCCGGTACAAAAAAGAAGCACCGAAATTGTACAATACATACATCAAAAAACAAATGGACAAATTCCTATCATTGCCAGCGGAGGTATATTTACTGCAATGGATGCAAAAGAAAAATTAGAGGCTGGTGCAAGTTTGGTTCAGGTTTGGACTGGTTTTATTTATGAGGGCCCTGCTATTGTAAAAAATATTTGTATAGGTTTGAACGGTTAACACTTTTGAACTCCTTAAATTTTTAAAACTCTTTAAACCATTATTTTTGCAACATGGAATATTTATTTACATCAGAAAGTCTTATTAGTTTTTTAATATTAGTAGTACTGGAAGTCGTACTGGGTATAGATAATGTAATCTTTGTAAGCATTATCATGAACCGGTTAAAGTTGGTAACTGACCACAAAAAAGCACGGTCCATCTGGATGATTACAGGTATCATTTCACGCTGTTTAATGCTGATGGGATTAAGTTGGTTACTCTCTCAAAAAGGCAAATCTGTTTTTACATTATTTGGTAAAGGTTTTGATCTCGCAAGTATTGTAATGTTATTAGGAGGACTGTTCCTTATTTATAAATCTGTAAAAGAAATACACGGAAAACTAGAAGGCGAAGACATGAACCAGTCTACTCAAAATAAACCAGGCCTTTCTCTCAGTCAGGCTATTGCACAAATTATGATTATAGATGCGGTCTTTTCGTTTGACAGTATTATTACAGCAGGTGGTACCGCCAAGCATGTTGAAATTATGATTGCAGCTGTTGTGATTGCGATGGTAATTATGTTTTTATTCAGCCCTAAAATTGCAGGATTTATTCATAAACACCCTACCCTTAAAATGCTGGCTTTATCATTTCTTGTAATGATAGGATTAAGCCTTGTAATGGAAGGATGGAATTCGGAAGCTGCACATGAATTAAAAATGAAAAATTATATTTACTTCGGTATGGCATTTTCATTTTTGGTTGAGCTACTAAACATGACAATGATGAACAGACAGAAAAAACGCAGGGTGGTAGTTTTAAATGAGCCCGTACTAAATGAAGAAAAAATAGGTATTGATGATACCGCTCATTAATGAATGCACAATTGTGTAGCTGCAACAATACCGGCAGTTTCTGTCCTTAACCTTGTGTCACCAAGAGTTACAGGAATAAAGTTACAGGTAAGCGCTGATGTTATTTCTGCTTTAGAGAAATCTCCTTCAGGACCAATAATAATGATAGATTCATTGAATGGATGCATAGACGTGAGTGCTACTTTTTCATTCGATTCTTCGCAATGTGCTATAAATTTCTGACTACTTACGCTTTGTTTTAAGAGGTCTTTAAATAAAACTGGTTGAGATAATTTGGGTAACCAGCATTGCTGGGATTGTAGCATAGCACTAACCAAAATACTGTTCATTCGTTCCCATTTAAAATGCTGCTTCTCGGTACGCTCACAAATAACCGGAACAATTTCAGCAACTCCGATCTCTGTAGCTTTTTCTAAAAACCATTCAAAGCGGGTGTTATTTTTTACAGGAGAAATTGCAATGGTAATTTTAGATTGCGGCTGCGGTATTTCCAATTGCTGCAAAATACTTACACGACACTTTTTCCGATTGTCATCAATAATTTCGGTAGTAAATAAATTTCCCTTGCCATCTGTTAACTGTAATTGTTCTCCGGCCAACATACGCAGTACCTGTACAATATGTTTGCTGGTAGGTTCATCCAACAATACATCCTTCTCATTTGAATTTATATCAGGCTTATAAAATAAAGGTAGTTTCATTCTTATTTCAAACTTAAGCAAAATAAAAATGGAGAATAAAATTGATACAATCATTCTCCATTTTCAATTAAATAATTATCGATTAAAACGGCGCATCATCATCAAAATTGCCATCATTCATTTTACTTCCTTTTTGTATATACATTCTTGCGCCATCATCACCTCCTCCTGCAATTGGCTTCCAGTTTCCGCCGCCAGGTGCCCCGCTACTAAAATCACCACCCTCTTCTTCTACAAACTTTTGAATATGCAATAATGCTTTAAGTTTAATAGTTTCCAAACTACCATTTCTATGTTTTGCAATTTTTACATGCGTTTCACCTTTATTACTTTCGCCAAATTCATCAGTAGTTACTTCATAATATTCAGGCCTATAAAGGAACATTACAAGATCGGCATCCTGCTCAATAGCACCCGATTCTCTTAAATCACTCAACTGCGGCATTTTATTTCCTTCTTTCCTTTTCTCTACCTCACGACTCAACTGGCTCAATGCTATGATGGGAACCTGCAATTCTTTCGCAAGACTTTTAAGATCACGAGATATTTTACTGATCTCCTGTTCCCTGTTACTGTTCCTGTCTGCACTTCCACTCATCAACTGCAGGTAATCTATAATGATAAGTCCTACGTTGTGCTTGTTTTTTAATCTGCGGCATTTTGCACGCAGTTCAAAAATATTTAAAGCTGCAGAATCATCAATAAAAATGGGGGCTTTACTCAACCTGTCAAAACCATTTTTATACAATTGTTTCATTTCATGTTCTTCCAATTTACCTCTTGCTATCTTCTCCAGCCATATCTCACTTTCTGCGCTTAGAATACGTTGCACCAACTGGCTACTACTCATCTCCAGACTAAAAAAGGCAACAGCTGTGGGTGGCCTGTCATCACCTTTTGGGCGAATAGCAGCAGTGCGTGCAAGGTTTAATGCAAAGGCTGTTTTACCTACCGAAGGTCTTGCCGCCAAAATAATCAGATCCGTTGGTTGCCACCCGTAAGTAATTTTATCAAGTGTAGGAAACCCTGTTGGGACACCGGTTATCTCATCCTTACGATTACGCATATCTTCAATACGGTTAAAGGTTTTAACCAATACGGAATCAATATCATCAAAGTTTTTTCGAAGGTGATTATTGGTAATCTCAAATAATTTTCCTTCTGCATTATCCAATAAATCAAAAACATCCGTACTGTCCTCATAAGCATCTCCGATGATCTCTCCACTAATGCGTATCAGTTCCCGTTGAATAAATTTTTGTAAAACTATTCTTGAGTGAGCATCTATATTGGCTGAGGATACAACAGAATTGGTCAATTTGGTCACATAATACGGACCGCCAATTATTTCCAGTTCTTCCCGAAGTTTTAATTCTTCCACCACCGTCAGCATATCTATCGGTAAACTTTTTATTGCCAGCCCTTGCATGGCCTTGAAAATTTTCTGGTGCGCATCCACATAAAAACATTCCGGTTTTAATATTTCTACCACCGTATCAAATGCACTTTTTTCCAGCATGATAGCACCTAAAATGGCTTCCTCCAAATCTTTGGCCTGTGGCGGTACTTTACCAAACACCATACTGCCCATATCTATTGGGTTTTTTCTTCTTGCTTTTCTGTCTTTATTTAGATTGGTAAATTCCATCTCCTGAGTTCCTTTATTTTTTTACAATATGGTGTGTTCGCTAACTGCAACTGGTAAACGATTCTAAAAAAGGAATCATCAAAACAGGTTCCTAGGTGGCTTTATTTACTAGTTTAAGTTGTGCGGGGCGGCTAAGATAATTGCAAATCGTTAATGATTTATTAATAAATGGTCGTTATCAACTTTATTATACTGTTTGCTCACCAGTTATCCACCTGCAAATGTAACTTATCCCCTCCTTATTAACAGTAATATGCACATACAAAATTCAGCCTGCTTTTAAATTTTGGCTTACTTATTAACAAAAAAAGAGTAGATATTTTCTTTTTTTGCACCACTGATATTTTTATTACAGTTGCTATATTGGTGCTAAATACCTAGTTTTCTAAACTTTGCAAAACACAAGGTTTAACTATAGCAGATCGGCTCGAAAAAACTATCTTTGCAGCCCAAATAAATAGACAGATGATTATTTCGTATAACTGGCTGAGCGAATACCTGCCAAACAAGATAGACCCGGAAAGACTGAGTAAAATATTAACAGCCATAGGGCTTGAGGTAGAAAGCCTGCATAAATATGAAACCGTAAAAGGTGGTTTACAGGGTTTAATTACAGCCGAGATTGTTGAGTGCGAAAAACACCCCGATGCTGACAAACTTAACATTACTAAAGTAAATACCGGAACCGAAATATTACAGGTCGTTTGCGGCGCACCTAATGCTGCCATTGGCCAAAAAGTAATACTGGCAACGGTTGGGTCTACTATTTACCCTTCCACAGGCGATCCCATCACATTAAAAAAAGCAAAAATAAGAGGAATAGAAAGCAATGGAATGATATGTGCCGAAGATGAAATTGGATTAGGCCAAAGCCATGAGGGTATTTTGGTTTTACCGGAAAAGACTCCTGTAGGTCAACCTGCAGCCTCCATATTTGAAACATACGATGATTTTATATTTGAAATAGGCCTTACTCCAAACCGTATGGATGCCATGAGCCATCTTGGTGTTGCCAAAGATGTTTGTGCTTATCTGAGTCATCATGATAAAAACGGAACGGTGGCAAAACTGCCCTACAAAAACGGCTTTAAACCAGATTCGGGGGGTAATCCTATTGAAGTGAGCATTGAAGATACAGAAGCCTGCAGGCGTTATACGGGTATCAGCATCAGTAATATTACAGTGGCAGAAAGTCCTAAATGGCTGCAGCAAAAATTATCGAGCATTGGCCTGAACCCTATCAATAACATTGTAGATATCACCAATTTTATATTGCACGAAACCGGTCAACCCCTTCATGCTTTTGATGTTGCAAAAATTACAGGAAACAAGATTATTGTAAAAAAACTGGATGCCAACACTGTTTTTACCACCCTTGATGAAAAGGAAAGAAAATTATCAGCAGCCGATCTGATGATCTGTAATGCAGAAAAACCAATGTGTATTGCTGGTGTTTATGGTGGACTGGAAAGTGGCGTAAGCAGTAACACAAAAGATATCTTTATAGAAAGTGCCTGGTTTGACCCTATTACCATTAGAAAAACTTCTGTATTTCATGGTTTAAGAACCGATGCTGCAACTCGTTTTGAAAAAGGGATTGATATCAGTAATACCGTTAATGTTTTAAAAAGGGCTGCAGAACTCATCAAAGAAATTTGCGGCGGAGAAATATCTAGTGATATCATTGATATTTTTCCAAATCCAATTGCACAAACATCTATTGGATTAAAATACCATTACCTGAAAAAACTAAGTGGTAAAAATTACCATGGAGATACCATAAAAAATATTTTAACAGCACTCGGATTTGAACTGGTAAAAGAAGGAATTGACGAAATGTGGGTGAATGTTCCTTACAGCAAACCGGATATTACCATTCCTGCCGATCTTGTTGAAGAGATAATGCGTATTGATGGCCTGGACAATATCGAAATACCGGCAACCATCAGTATTTCACCCTCAAACGATACTACTTCTCACAGCAATGTGCTCAGAGAAAAAGTAGCCAATATGCTTACCGGTAATGGCTTTTATGAGATATTCACTAACAGCATAACCAATAGCGCCTATTTTGATGAAGAAACATTGAAGCATGGGGTTAAAATGATCAATAACCTGAGTGCAGAACTGGATATTTTACGGCCCTCTTTATTACCAACAGGTTTGGAAGTGATTGCCCACAACATCAACAGAAAAAATGCCAATCTTAGTTTATTTGAATTCGGAAAAACCTATCGCAAAGAACAGGATGGGCAATATACAGAAGGGAAACATATAGCCCTTTATGTAAGTGGAGACGTAAAAGAAACATCTTGGAATCATAAGGCAGAAAAAGCTGATTATTACTTTATAAAAGCAACCTGCGAAAAGATCTTTGCTGCTGCCGGCATCTCTAATATTACTTTCGAGCAAACCAGCAATGATGATTTTGAAACTGCTGCACAGATAAAAATAAAGAAAAGAGTTATTGGTACCCTCGGACTAATTTCAGAAAAAAAGAACAAACAGTTTGCTATAAAACAACCTGTTTGGGTAGCCGATATTTTTTGGGATGAAATGGTAGACAGTATAAATACAAAAGGATTTACCTATTCCGAAATTAGTAAATTTCCATCTGTTCAGCGTGATCTTGCATTGGTTGTAAATAAAAATGTAACCTATGCCCAGATTCAGCAAACAGCAGCATCTCTAAATTTATCACAGCTTCAATCTTCGAAATTATTTGATATTTTTGAAAGCGATAAATTAGGCGCAGGCAAAAAATCGATGGCCGTTAATTTTTCATTTTCCGATAGTAATAAAACACTCACGGATACTGAGATTGATGAAATGATGAATAAACTGATTGCTGCTTTTGAAAAACAACAAAACGCAGAAATCCGAAAATAGATTTAACACTGTTTTAAATAATAAATAACAGCACTTCGATACTTGTCAGCACTCATAGACCATATCAGCATTATCCAAAATAAGCTTCAGCAATTGCTGAAGCAATATGAACATTTGCAAAAGGAAAACGACAAACAGCAGGATTTGATAAATACCTTACAAGAGGATTTGGAAAAACATAAAGACAAAATGAACGAAATGCAGCAACAGAACCTTATCCTCAAAGCTTCTGTTACTGATATGGATGCAACAGACAAAAAAGAGCTGGAACAAAAAATTCAACAGTATATCAAGAATATAGATAAATGCATTTCTTTACTCAGTAAATAAGCTCATGCCCGAACTGATACCTGTAAATATTGTTATTGCCGATCGTACATACCGCATCAAAACCCAGCCGGAAGATGAGGAAGTGATCCGCAAAACCGTTAAACTCATCAATGACAAAATCATTGAGTTTAAGACCCAATTTTCAGGTAAAGACATGCAGGACTATATAGCCATGGTGATTATTTGGTATGCTACCCAAGCGGTGTCAGAAAACAACAATAGCCTTGCAGAAAGTCAAATTGCAGAAGGCCTTAAAAAACTGGAAGAACAACTAAACAAAGTACTTTAGTCTTCTTTTTATAATAGAATCTGCCTAAATACCCGCTTCCATTAATTCTATACACAAAAATCTTATCTTCGCGTATTAACCTAATTGCTCAGGCCATATGGGTATTGATAGGACATACAATATTGTGAATCAGCTTAAAACATTATTATCTAATGGATATAATTCCAATCATCATAGGGGCGGCCGCATTAATAATCGGTCTCATCCTTGGTAAAGTCATTTTTGCTAAAAACTCTTCCCAAAAAGTACAGGAAGCTGAAATTCAGGCACATAAAATTATTTCAGAAGGCCAGTTAAAGGCTGAAACCTTTAAGAAAGAGAAAGAACTGGAGGCCAAAGAAAAATTTGTTCAAATGCGAGCCGATCATGAAAGGGACGTTTTGCAAAGAACCCAAAAAATTAATGAAGGCGAAAACCGCATTAAACAAAAAGAACAGGGTTTAAATGCAAAAGAAGGCAACATTGAAAAGCAACTGAAGGAAAATGAAACGATCAAAGAAGCCCTCAACCGCCAGATTGAAGTAGTGAACATTAAACGAACCGAACTGGAAAAACACCAGGAGGAACATATTCGTCGTTTGGAAAAAGTAGCCGGCCTTTCTGCAGAAGATGCCAAAGCACAACTGATAGAAAGTCTGAAACAGGAAGCACACAGCAAGGCGCTTACTATACAACAGGAAATTATTGAAGATGCTAAATTAAAGGCCAATAAAGAAGCCCGTAAAATTGTTATTCAAACCATTCAGCGTACTGCTGCAGAAACTGCGATTGAGAACTCCATTACTGTTTTCAACCTTGAAAGCGACGAAATAAAAGGTTCTATCATTGGCCGTGAAGGCCGTAACATACGTGCCATTGAAGCGGCTACAGGCGTGGATCTTATTGTTGATGATACCCCGGAAGCTATCGTACTTTCTTCTTTTGATCCTTTGCGCCGAGAAGTAGCCCGTCTTTCTTTACAGCGTCTTGTAGCAGATGGGCGTATTCACCCTGCACGCATTGAGGAAGTAGTAGAAAAAACCAAACGTCAGTTAGACGATCAGGTAATGGAAATTGGCGAAAGAACTGTAATCGAATTAGGTGTTCATGGCCTACACAAAGAACTCGTAAGAATGGTGGGGCGTATGCGTTTCCGTTCATCTTACGGTCAGAATCTTTTGATGCATAGTAGGGAAACTGCCAATCTTTGCGGCATTATGGCTGCAGAACTGGGAATGAACCCAAAACTGGCGAAAAGAGCAGGATTATTGCATGATATCGGAAAAGTACCCGATGAAGAAACAGAATTGAGCCATGCTTTGCTAGGTGCTAAATTAGCCGAGAAATATGGCGAAAATCCTGCAGTAGTGAATGCCATTGGTGCTCACCACGACGAAATGGAGATGCAATATGTAATCTCTCCTATTATTCAGGCCTGCGATGCTATCAGCGGCGCAAGACCTGGAGCTAGAAGAGAGATCATGCAGCAGTATATCCAACGAATCAAAGACCTTGAAAATATGGCACTTGCTTACAATGGTGTTGAAAAAGCATATGCTATTCAAGCTGGCCGTGAGTTAAGGGTTATTGTAGAAGCTGATAAAGTAAGTGATGCCGACAGCGATAAGCTAAGTTTTGAAATTGCTCAAAAAATTCAGACCGAAATGACCTTCCCAGGCCAGATCAAAGTAACAGTAATCAGGGAAAAAAGGGCGATTAACATAGCACGTTAATCCCTCCAAAAAATATAGTTTACGGGATACGGGCAACTGTATCCCGTATTTTTATATATAAAACAGGCAATTAAAAAAGATTTTAGCTGTTTTTTTGAAAAAACTTTGAACTCAGAACTTTAAACTTGGAACTTTTCCTTACCTTCGCCCTCCGAAAAATAAATTTAATATGAACGCAATAGATTTTGTTCATGAGCAGTTGACCACCATACCAACGCTTCCGACATTCAAAGCAGGAGATAACATAACTGTTAACTATAAAATTGTAGAGGGTACCAAAGAGCGTATCCAGAGTTTTAAAGGCGACGTAATCAAACGTCAGGGAACCGGTGCTACCGCTTCATTTACTGTTCGTAAGATCAGTGATGGTATTGGCGTAGAACGTTTGTTTCCTACTTACTCTCCAAACATTGAAAGTATCATTGTACACAAAGTAGGTCGTGTACGTCGTGCAAAACTTTATTTCCAACGTGAAAGAAGCGGTAAGAGCGCTCGTATCAAGGAAAAAAGACAAGCAGTGGCTAAAAAAGCTTAATACTAACTATTTGAATATCAGCGGAAAATTAACTTTTCCGCTTTTTTTATGCTTTTTTCGTACCCAATTAGTCTTCTTTAAGTTTTATTGCCTATTCTTATATAGAAAGTATATTATTTTATAGCTACTGGCACTTCAGTTATTTATGAGTGCCTGCGCATGAAGTATTACTCTCTATGAATCAGCAAATGGTAAAGCAAGGGGTGGCCAAATACTTAAGTAAATTCCTGCTGTTTTTAACTATTGCACAACAATACAAATTTTATCCAAGTGATTTAGACGATAAAATGATTTACCTTTACCTCATAAAATTCAAGCTATGTTAGTAAATACTATCTCGATTCTTTTGTTTGCGTTGCCAGGCGGTAGCGAATGGATATTAATAGTTTTGGTCGTTTTATTATTATTCGGAGGTAAAAAAATCCCCGAACTGATGAAAGGTATCGGTAGAGGTATCCGTGAGTTTAATGATGCAAAATCTACTGTGAAAAGTGAAATAGAAGAAGGCATGAAAGAAAAAACTGTTACCAAACAGGAAGTATCTGAATAGCAGTATCAGTTTCATAAAAAATCTTAAAGCCGAAGTGTGTTACATTCATACTGTTTTTTAAACAGGGCCAGGTAACGTTCTTCGGCTTGTTTATTATTTAAATACCCCATCATTCAGGTCTATTAAATTTATGTACGTTTTCAACAATATAGAACAATACCACAGGCAGCTAAAAGAAGGAAAGGTAACATGTACAGATATGGTACAAGAATACCTTACCCAGATAGAAAAAAACAAACACCTGAATGCCTTTGTAGAAGTGTATACAAACGAGGCATTGCAAAAAGCTGCAGAGCTGGATGCAAACAGAAATAGCGGGGCACCTTTAAAAAAACTACATGGAGTTGTGATCGCCATCAAAGATGTAATCTGTTATGAAGGCCACAAGGTTTCTGCATCATCTGCCATTTTAAAAGATTTTACTTCCCTTTATACTGCAACTGCTTTACAATTTTTATTGGATGAAGATGCTATTATTATCGGCAACTGTAATTGCGATGAATTTGCTATGGGCAGTACCAACGAAAATTCGGTTTACGGAAAAGTACTGAATGCAATGGATGAGCAAAAAGTGCCGGGTGGATCTTCGGGGGGAAGCGCTGTAGCTGTGCAGGCCAATATGTGTATGGTAAGTCTTGGAAGCGACACAGGCGGATCTGTAAGACAACCGGCTGACTTCTGTGGGCTTATTGGTATTAAGCCTTCCTACGGACAAATTTCAAGGTATGGACTGCTAGCTTATGCATCGTCTTTTGATCAGATTGGCTTGTTTGGCAAAGCTCTGGATGATGTGGCATTGGTACTTTCCCTTATAAGCAAAAATGATCCGATGGATAGTACCATGGAAGCATCCCCATCATCCAACCTTTTTCCAATAAAAGAAGCCGATAGGAAATTTAAATATTGCTATTTTTCGCAGGCGCTAAATCATCCTTCGCTTGATAAGGAAATACAACAAAAAATAACAGGTCTGATTGAACAACTCAGGGCAGAAGGACATACGGTAAACGAAATTGATTTTGACCTGCTGGATTATATTGTTCCTGCATACTATGTTTTAACAACAGCTGAAGCAAGCAGTAATTTATCGAGATACGATGGTATTCGTTTTGGTCACCAAAGCAGCATTGAGCCAAAGGACCTGTCAGCATTTTATTTCAATAACAGAACAGAGGGATTTGGTCTGGAAGTTAAACGAAGAATTATGCTGGGCACCTTTGTTTTAAGTACCGGCTATTATGATGCCTACTATAGCAAAGCGCAAAAAATAAGAACACTTTTGGTAAATAAGATGAAAGCCATCTTTGCTGAATATGATGCTATATTGATGCCCACCAGCCCCGAAACTGCCTTTAATATTGGGCAAAACGATAAAGACCCTATTGCCATGTATCTCGCTGATATTTATACAGTGCTAGCTAATCTTGCAGGAGTGGCGGCAATATCTTTGCCCTTATTTTCACATAGCAATAACATGCCTTTCGGCTTGCAGGTAATGACTAATAAATCGGAAGAGCTAACTTTGTTGCAAATTTCTCAACAACTATTGCTGAAGCATAAATCAGCTGATGTACCTTTTCTTTCATGAAATTAACTGTTTCCATATTAACACTTTTACTGTTGATGTTTTACTTTCCGGTAAATGCACAACAGGTACCGGCTTCTGCAATCAAAATAGCAGCAGACAGTGTTATTGAAGACTCCGTTAAGGAAGACGAAATCATAAATGAAATTGTAAGCACTAAAAAAATTCTTCAAAAAGACAAGGTGGAATATTTTAGCCAGCTTACGAGGTATGGCTTTAAAAATCTTTTCTCAAAATATTCTTACAACCCGACACTTCCATACAGCAGCCAGGTAAATCCTTATGCAGAAAGCTATATGCAGGATTATCTTAGAAATCATACCAAAAGCCTTACAGGTATGAAAGACTGGGGAATACCCTATTTTAATCTGATTGATAATATTTTTAGTCAATATGGCTTGCCCAAAGAATTAAAATACCTGGCAGTAATAGAAAGCAATCTTAGTACTAGTGCTACCAGTTGGGTGGGCGCAGGTGGCCCCTGGCAGTTTATGCCTTACACAGCAAGAGAGTATGGCCTTGTTGTAAACGCCAACTTTGATGAACGCAGAGATTATTATAAAAGCACGCATGCAGCAGCAAGATACCTGCTTACCCTTTATAAGGATATGCACGACTGGTTACTCGTAATTGCAGCATACAATGGCGGACCAGGCCGTGTGTACAGTGCCATTAAAAAAAGTGGAAGCAGGAATTTCTGGAACCTGCAATATTACCTACCCGAAGAAAGCCGCAATCATGTAAAAAAATTCATCGCCACCCATTACATTATGGAAGGGGCCGGAAGCAATGGAAGCAGTGCAGCTTTTAATGCAGGTATGACCACTTACAATGGTGGAAATGCTGGAATAAGTAATCCTTATAACAAAAAGCCAACATTATCTGTAGAAGAAATGGAACAGGCAGCAACTCAAAATATTTCTGGCAAATATAATTCTGTAGTAATTGCGAAAAATCTGGCAATGGATATTGCACAGTTTAATCGTTACAACCCACAGTTTGACGCCCTGTTAAATACCAATGGGCAGTTTGAACTCATTTTACCCGCTGATAAAATGCAACTTTTCATGGCCAATAAATACCAAATTTTAAATGAATGTGTGCAGTTGCTTTTAGGAGACAATGATATACCAAACAACAAAACAGTTTACCCAGCCAAGTACAACAAAAGAAAAAAGAAAAATTCCTGATCAGGTAAAAAGTTAAGCAGTTCCCAAAACTTTTAAAATAGCTGCTGCTTTTAACAAACTTTCTTTGTATTCATCCTCTGCGATACTATTAAAAGTAATTCCGCCACCGGCAGAAAAAGACAAATTTCTTTTTTGAGCATCATAAAAAATACTTCTAATTACCACATTAAAATCAAAATCGCCTGCTGGATTTATATAACCAATAGAACCTGAGAATAGACCTCTTGCAGTATTTTCATATTCATCAATCAATTCCATGACTCTTTTTTTGGGAGCCCCGGTCATAGAGCCCATCGGAAAAGTTGCCTTAATAGCATCTGTCCAGTGCAGGTTATCCGATAATTCTCCTTTGATACTGCTAATCATTTGGTGTACCTGAGGAAAACTATACAATCCAAAAAGTTCTTCAACATAAACAGAACCTTCTTTACATATCCTACTCAAGTCGTTTCGCACCAAATCCACCACCATTACATTTTCACTTCGCTCCTTGTTATTGCTGCGCAGGTAATTTTTATTGGCTTCATCCTCTTTACTATCCTCTAAATTTCTTTTACTCGTTCCTTTGATGGGTTGCGAAAGAATGGTTTGTCCGGTTTTTTTGAGGTACCGTTCAGGACTTGCACAGATACAATATTTGCCATTCAACTTATACAATGCAGCAAAAGGATTGGGAGAAAAAGTCACAAGTTGGCTATAAGTATACAACGGATCTAGCTCCACATCATTTGAAAAAAATTGCTGACAAAAATTAATTTCGTAACAATCGCCCCGCCGGATATGTTGCTGAAGCTGATTAATTGCATGGATATAATCTTCCTTACTTACCGAAGACTGAATATTGGGAACAGCAATATCCTGACACATTATTTCTGCTGATTCCAGGCTAATTGCCTCGAAGATTTTAGCAGCAGTTTCATATTCACTGCTAATAAACAACTGATTATTTTTTAACTCAACTACAATTTCAGGCTCAAAAAAGAAACCAGTCCCAAAATCAATAAAATCGGTATGACGGGAAGATAATTTTTCTATTTCATTTTTTAACCCATAGCCAAGGTGGCCAAATAGCCAGCCGGGGCTGGTTTCATAAAATTCTTTTAATGAAGCAAATGTTTTACCAGATTCAAATAAAAGAGAACGTTTACATCCTGCAGCCAGTATACATTCAAATGCTGGTGCATCATGACAATAGCTGTTATTATCCAAAAAACAAAAAATGTTGAACTGTTTAGCCCAGTTCAACATTTTGTTTTTAAAAATATTGTAATCAGTAATAGTAAATGAAGTGGTACTCAATGTTACTTTATCAATTAAAAATCATCGTCATCATCAAAATCACCGCCGCCATCAGCATCGTCAAACAATCCGAATTCTTTAAAATCATCATCGATTTTAAGATCATCTTCTTCAGTAGATTTTTTTGTTGTTGATTTTTTTACTTTTGATTTAGGGAGGTCAAATTCTTCGAAATCCGGATCCCAGCTATCTTCGTCTTCAGTTTTTTCCCAATCATCTTCTACATCAACATCATCACCTGCATCATCATCATCGTCATCTTCGGACTTCTTCTTTTTAGAAGCGCCCTTAGATTTTGCTGCAGACTTTGGGGCAGTCTCCTCATCATCAATATCATCCAAATCATCCTCGTCCTCATCAATCTTAGATTTTGGAGAAGCTTTTTTAGATTCTGTAGCTTTAGGTGTTGCAGTCTTTTTTGTAACTGTCTTTTTTTCGTTATTATTTTTCGTAGCCATGCTGATAGAATTAATGATGTAAATTTTCCACGAGTTTTTTAAATAGCCAAATATTTAGGCACTTTTTTAAATTATTTTTTTACACCGACACAATTTGCTCCCTTCCCGGACCATTGCTGATATACTTTACAGGAACTTTAATAAAATTGTTCAGGTAATCAATATAAGTTTTCATTTCTGCCGGCATCGTGTCATAATTATTGATTGCAGAAATATCTGTTTTCCAACCTTCAAACGATTTGAACTGTGGATCAATCTTTACACGATTCATTTGGAAAGGTATATAATTTTTTTCTTCACCATTAATAAGATAACTGTTACAAACTTTCAATTCGTCCAGACCGTCAAGAATATCAGCCTTTGTCATCACTATCTGTGTAACACCGTTTATCATACAAGCAAACTGTAGTGCTATCAGATCAATCCAGCCACAGCGGCGTGGTCGGCCTGTAGTGCTGCCAAATTCATTACCCGCATTTCTTAAAAAGTCACCCGTTTCGTCCATCAGTTCGGTGGGAAAAGGACCACTGCCCACTCTTGTACAATATGCTTTGGTAATACCTATAACTTCCTTAATTTTCTGTGGAGCAATTCCAAGACCCGAACAAACACCTGCTGTAATGGTGCTGCTGCTTGTAACATATGGGAATGTTCCAAAATCTACATCCAACATGCTTCCCTGTGCACCTTCTGCCAGCACCCTGTTTCCGGCTGCAATTTTTTCATTTATAAAATATTCCCCATTCACAATTTTAAGGTCACGTAAAAAATCAAGTGCCTCAAAAAATTCTTCTTCCCAGCTGGTAATATCTTCCTGGAAATTAAAATTATCGAGCAAGCGCTGATGTTTCATGCGAAGCTTGATATATTGTGTTGTGAAATTTTTATCCAGCAAATCGCCTACCCGAAGGCCATTGCGCCCTGTTTTATCCATATAGGCAGGTCCAATCCCCTTTAATGTACTGCCAATTTTACCATCGCCTTTAGAAAGTTCACTTGCTTTATCTAAAGCACGGTGAGTTGGTAATATCAAGTGTGTTCTTTCGCTGATAAATAAATTCTTTTTATAGTCTACTCCAAAGGAAGCTACTGCATCACATTCTTTTTTTAATGTTATTGCATCTAGTACAACACCGCTTCCTATAAGGTTGGTTTTATCCTCGTGAAAAATACCACTAGGTATCTGGTGCAATACAATTTTTTTATCCCCTACATACAAAGTATGTCCTGCATTCGGACCACCTTGAAAACGGGCAATCACATCATAGTTTTTTGCAAAAAAATCTACAATCTTCCCTTTCCCTTCATCTCCCCATTGCAATCCAAGAATTACGTCAACCATTTTTATTTTATTTAGGATGTATATTTAAAAACGAATGGCGAAAATAAACTGAAATATTACAACCACCTAAAATGATAAGGTTTAATTGAAATAAAAAATGCCCCGGAAAGATTCGGAGCATTTTTAAAATTATTTGTAGCTTAAGCAACTTTAAGCAAACTCAGTTTACTCATACTAAACTTACGTTGTGCATATTCTAATGTTACTTCAAATGATTTTACTTTTTGGCTTGGTAGATCAAACATGGCATCGGTAAGAATGCTCTCGCAAATGCTGCGAAGGCCACGTGCACCTAATTTATATTCTAATGCTTTTTCAACCATAAAATCATACACTGCTGGCTCAAAACTTAGTACAATACCCTCAATTTCAAACAGTTTTGCAAATTGTTTGATTAAAGAGTTCTTTGGCTCAGTTAAAATGCTCCTCAATGTTTCTGCATCCAATGGATTGAGGTAAGTAACTACTGGCAGACGACCCAGCAATTCCGGGATTAAACCAAAATGTTTTAGATCTACTGCATTAATAAATTGCAACAAATTATTATGTTGATAATCCTGCAATTCCTTGTTTACATTAAATCCAATAGCATTGGTATTTACTCTGCGGGCTATAATACGGTCTATCCCATCAAAAGCACCGCCACATATGAAGAGAATATTTTGTGTATTTACTTTTACAAGCTTTTGTTCGGGATGTTTGCGTCCGCCCTGAGGAGGAACCAGCACTTCACTTCCTTCCAGTAATTTAAGCAATCCCTGTTGCACACCTTCGCCACTTACATCACGGGTGATGGAAGGATTATCGCTCTTACGTGCAATCTTATCTATTTCGTCTATATACACAATTCCTTTTTCAGCTGCCTGCACGTCATAATTACAAGCCTGCAAAAGGCGTGTTAGCATACTTTCCACATCTTCACCCACATAGCCAGCCTCGGTAAATACAGTGGCATCTACAATTGCAAATGGTACATTCAGCATACGTGCAATAGATTTGGCCAGCAAGGTTTTACCTGTTCCTGTTTCGCCCACCATTACAATATTACTTTTTTCTATTTCTACGTCATTATCCGATTTATGATTAAGTCTTTTGTAATGATTGTAAACTGCAACTGCTAATATCTTTTTAGCATCATCCTGCCCTATTACATATTCATCCAGGAATTTTTTAATTTCTATCGGTTTACGAACGGTAAGTTTATTTCCTGTAGATGCAGGATGTTTGGATTCGGTATTGCTGGTAAGTTCCTGAGAAATAATCTCCTGCGCATGCTCTACGCAGTTTTCGCATATATGACCGTCCTGCCCTGCAATAAGAATCTTTACTTCATCCCTGCTACGGCCGCAAAAAGAGCAATGTAATATTTGTTGTTTCGCCATTGATTTGTTTTAAAGGTTTCCAGCGCATTAAACCCATGCTGCAAACGCCTGCAAAGGTACATGCTTTTTCAGGAATGTATTATTAAGACAAGCTGCATTTGCAAAAAGATGCATTAAGTGGGTATATAAAAAAGCTGCACCCCTTTAACGGGTAATGCAGCTAAATAGTATATTCCAAGTAAACCTGATCTAAATCTTTTCCATCACCCCATCCACAATACCATAGGCAATTGATTCCTGTGCATCCATCCAGTAATCCCTGTCAAAATCCTTCATCACTTTTTCGTAAGTCTGGCCACAATTTTCAGCCAGTATTTTCGCTCCCATTTCCTTTGTCTTTAATATTTGCACTGCCATAATCTCAAGATCAGCACTGGTACCACGGCCACCGCCGCTAGGTTGATGGATCATTACTTCACCATGTTTGTAAATAAACCTGCGCCCTTTAGTTCCACCACTCAGCAGAATACTACCCATACTTGCTGCCATTCCCATACAAACGGTACTTACCGGCGATGAGATCATTTGCATGGTGTCGTAAATAACCATACCGCTGGTAACCACACCACCCGGGCTGTTGATATAAAAAGTAATTTCTTTTCCCGGATCTAGCGCTTCCAGATACATCAACCTATCGGTAATATCTTTGGCAGATTTATCATCCACAACACCCCATAAAAATATTTTGCGTTGCTCGATAAATTTTTTATCAAACCTCCAGCCACTCATCATCTTCTCCATTGGATTTTCCGGCATTTCCGGGGTTTCTTCCTCGTCTTCCAGTCTTATGTTTTTATTATATGTATTCATATTCTTTGAAAATTAGTTTTTGATCATTAGTAAAACAGCCTTAAAAGATTAGTCTTTCTTAGCTTTTTTTGGATTCATCAGCAATACTTCATCAACCAGTCCATATTCTTTGGCTTCAGGTGCAGTCATCCATTTATCTCTATCACAATCCTGCTCAATTTTTTCTATTGGCTGGCCAGTATGATGAGCAATGATATCATATAATTCTCTTTTAAGTTTGCGTATTTCATTTACAGTAATTTCAATATCACTTGCCTGTCCCATTGCACCCGCACTTGGCTGGTGCATCATAATACGGCTGTGTTTTAAGGCTGTTCTTTTACCCTGCGTTCCTGCACACATCAATACTTGCGCCATACTGGCCGCAATACCGGTACAAATGGTTGCAATATCTGGTGTTATAAATTGCATGGTGTCATACATACCCAAACCGGCATATACACTTCCGCCTGGGCTGTTGATGTACATCTGGATATCTTTAGTACGATCTGTACTTTCCAAAAATAGCAACTGTGCTGTAACAATATTAGCTACTTCATCGCTGATTGGATAACCTAAAAATATAATTCTGTCCATCATCAAACGACTATACACATCCATTACAGCTACATTCATAGGACGCTCCTCAATAATATTGGGTGTAAGATTGGTAACATCTCCCACATTCGTACTTAAAGAGGGGATATTGGCAATAGCATTGGGAACACTGTGTTTCATATATCCATCCAATGTGTTACTACTGATACCTTTGTGCTTTACAGCATATTTCTCAAACTCTTTTCCAAAATTCATTTTTCTGATTTATATGATTTGTGATGTATTATTTGTGTCTTTTTGTAACCGTAAAGTTAGTCGGTTTCCTCATTCAATATTGAACATTAAATATTCAATTATCATCCCCTCTTAAATAACTCCCCCTTACTTCAGACTATTTTAGTCTCTGCTTCTGCCCTGATAAATTAAAATATATTGAACCAGCATTGCTATGGAAGCAAGGGCCGCAACTACATAAGTAAGGGCTGCCCATTTTAACGCATCCTTTGCTTTTGCCTTTTCGTTTACTGTGGTAATATTGGCAGTTTCCAACCAGCTAACTGCCCTGGCAGATGCATCAAACTCAACTGGTAATGTAATTATCGAGAATAAAGTTGTTACTGCAAATAATATAATACCTGCAAGCAAAATCGTAGGATTACCTCCACCAAACCCCATAAATCCAAGTCCGGCAATAATAACCCATTGGGATAAAGTACTGCTTATTTGAACTGCAGGAACCAATTTGCTTCTCAGCATCAGCATTGAATAAGCGGTAGCATGCTGAACTGCATGTCCGCATTCATGTGCCGAAACGGCTGCTGCCGAAACACTCCTTCCATGATACACATCTGTACTAAGGTTTACAGTTTTATTCATTGGATTATAATGATCTGTAAGTTGTCCTTCTACCGAAGTAACTTGTACGTCATAAATTCCATTATCTCTAAGCATTTTTTCGGCAATTTCTTTACCACTCATACCGCTGCTGGTGGGAACTTCACTGTATTCTTTAAATTTACTTTTCAGTCTCGCCTGCACTATCATACCAAGTACCATAAAGATGACTGAAATAACAATAATTTCAATTGTCATAATAATTAATAATTTTTAGTGTGAAATTGCAAAAAGCATTCCTTTTATGATTTCTGCCAAAATAGCAATTTTAGTAAAATAAAGGATAGGTAAGGCAAATAAAAAAGAAGAGCGATCACTCGCTCTTCTTAATAATGTATTATATAAAAGGTAATTTATTTGTATTGAGGAATCAAACCATTGGCCATTTCAACCATTTTCTTTATTCCTTCATCGGATAAATTTCCTTTTTTAAATTCAGCCAATACCTCAGGATATTTGTTGTCCATCTCCAATAAGAAATGTTCTTCAAATGCTTTTACATTTTTTACTGCAACATCTTTTAACAATCCTTGTGTACCTAAATAAATAATAGCTACCTGCTTTTCTACAGACATTGGAGAGTATTGTAATTGCTTCAAGATTTCCACGTTACGGGCGCCTTTGTCAATAACGTTTTTAGTAGCAGCATCCAGATCACCACCAAATTTAGAGAAGGCTTCCAACTCCCGGTAAAGTGCCTGATCTAATTTTAAAGTACCTGCTACTTTTTTCATGGATTTGATCTGTGCATTACCACCCACACGGCTTACCGAAATACCTACGTTGATCGCTGGACGGATACCTGCGTTAAACAAGTTACCCTCCAAAAAGATCTGTCCATCAGTGATAGAAATTACGTTGGTTGGAATATAAGCAGATACGTCACCTGCCTGTGTTTCAATAATAGGCAATGCAGTTAAAGATCCACCACCTTTTACCAAATGTTTAATAGATTCAGGGAGATCATTCATTTGTCTGGCGATTTCATCTTTAGAAACCACTTTTGCAGCTCTTTCCAGTAAACGACTGTGCAAATAGAATACATCACCAGGATATGCTTCACGGCCTGGCGGACGACGAAGCAACAATGAAACCTCACGATAAGCTACCGCTTGTTTTGAAAGATCATCATAAATGATCAAAGCAGGCCTACCGGTATCTCTAAAGAATTCTCCAATCGCAGCTCCCGCAAATGGTGCGTAAAATTGTAATGGAGCAGGTTCTGATGCAGAAGCTGCAACAATGGTAGTATAAACCATAGCGCCGTGCTCTTCCAATGTTTTCATGATGCCTGCAATAGTAGAAGCTTTCTGACCAATTGCAACATATATACAATAAACAGGTTTTCCTGCTTCGTAAAATTCTTTTTGATTGATGATGGTATCAACAGCAATAGCAGTTTTACCCGTCTGGCGATCACCAATAATCAACTCACGTTGTCCACGACCAATAGGAATCATCGCATCAATTGCTTTGATACCTGTTTGAAGCGGCTCTTTTACTGGCTCACGAAAAATAACACCCGGTGCTTTACGCTCTAGAGGCATTTCATATAACTCACCTTGCAACGGTCCTTTTCCATCTATTGGTTCGCCCAGAGTATTAATAACCCTTCCGCACATACCTTCTCCTACTTTAATAGAAGCAATCTGGTTGGTGCGTTTTACTTTGGCACCTTCTTTAATTTCGCTACTGTCGCCCATCAATACTACACCCACATTGTCTTCCTCTAGGTTCAATGCAATGGCTTTTACCCCATTATCAAACTCAACCAGTTCTCCGGAACGTACATTATTTAAACCATAAACACGGGCAATACCATCACCCACCTGCAATACAGTACCTACTTCTTCCAAATCGGCAGAAGCATTAAAGTTGCTTAGCTGCTGGCGAAGGATCGCCGAAATTTCATCTGGTTTAATTTCTACCATAAAAAATTGTATTTATTGATTAGGCCGGCTGAAAACCTTTGTTTACAAGCATTCCAAAAAATTTTGGGGTTGCTTTTATACATTTTCAGCTTTGGGCATCTATTTTTAAGGCTGCAAAGGTAAGAGATGATAACTGGAATGGCAAAAAAAACAGGGCATATAGGGCGCTAAATTGGATTTTTTTCAAACTTTTTCACTCCTATTTAAATTTGCTAATAAAATAAGGCTCTTTTCGGTGAAATTTAAAAAAAATAAGAAGCAACTTGTATAAAATGTACACATTAAACACAGATGTTGTAATTTTCCACTTTGTAAAACAAATGAACAATCAATATTATTTTTACAAAATTCAAATACCTACTTTTTATTAGTATTACAAAATCAATAAACAACATTTTCCATTCTCAGGAGTCAAACAGAATATACGCAATAGTAATCTGATGCCCCGAGTAAAACTCAATCAAAAAAAGATGAAGAAAATTTTACTTTCTTTAATGTTCTTTTCTGCAGTTCTGGCAGCAAATTCTCAGGACATTGATAAATCCGCAGCCCTAAAATTGGTTTCCGGCAATAAAAACGCCATCGGGTTAACCAATGAAGATCTTGACAATTCTATTGTTTCCAATGCCTACTTCAATGCTACCGCGGGTACGCAGATGATATATTTACAGCAAAGCTACAAGGGCCTCCCTGTATTAAATCTGATACAATCACTTGCCTTCAAAAACGGCACATTGGTATCTGCTGCAGGCCAAAGAATTAAAGGCATTGAAAAATTAAGTAAAATGGCTGGTATCAACCCCGCCATATCTGCTGAAATAGCTGTACGCACAGCCATGGCTGATAAAAAAATCATAAGCAATCAGCCTCTTGTTAATAAAGCTGCTAATAGTAACTGGAAATTAGACTTTGGCAAAGGGGAAATCTGCAAAGAAAATATTACTGCAGAACTTCTATGGGTGCCAATCAATGATGGAAGATCAATAAAGCTAGCATGGCAGGTATACCTTGTTCCTGCTGCAACTTCAGATTATTGGCTTATCAGTATAGATGCCAACAGCAATGAAATTATCAATGAAATAAACCTTACCGTGTACTGTAATTTTGATGGTGCTAAAAACCATCTGCATCAAACAGAATGCGCCAATAATTTGGACAAATTAACTGGTTTTTACAATGTCAATTTCGACAAATCGGCCAACTTCAGCCCAAGTATTGTAAATGGTGCATCGTATAGAGTTGTACCGTTTCCGGCAGAAGCACCTTTGCATACAGGTGGAACTCCTAATCTTGTTACCAATCCATGGACACTTGCTCCTGGAAATGCGACTTCTCTAAAATGGCATAGCAATGGTACCACAGACTGGACTTATACTCGTGGTAATAATGTGTGGGCATACCATGACAGAACTAATGCTAATGCAGGAGATCCAACAAGATCAGCACAAAGTACTACAACCCCCGATCCGCTTACTTTTGACTTTGTACCCGATTTTACGGTAGCTCCAACTCAAACAACTCCAGTTCAAAACCAGCAATTTAATATTACCAATCTTTTTTACTGGAACAACATCATTCACGATCTGGTTTACCAGTATGGTTTTGATGAAGTGTCCGGCAACTTTCAGGCTAATAATCAGGGCCGTGGTGGGGCAGGAAATGACCATGTAAAAGCAGAGGCACAGGATGGCAGCGGTACAAATAATGCTAATTTTTCAACCCCTGCAGATGGCGGAAGCGGTGTAATGCAAATGTACCTATGGAATGGTTCTCCTCAAAAAGATGGTGATGTTGATAATGGGGTTATTGTACATGAGTTCGCACATGGTATCAGTAACCGCTTAGCGGGAGGCCCTGCACAGGCAGGTTGTGTGTCTAATGCAGAACAGATGGGTGAAGGATGGAGTGATTATTATGCATTAATGGCCACACAGGATTGGGCAAATTCATTACTTACTGATGGTTTTAATAAACCGAGAGGAATAGGTACATATGCTATAGGTCAAGCCCCTTCAGGTTTGGGTATACGCAGCCAGCGATATTGTACCAATTTTGTAGTAAACAACAAGGTATATGCAACAACCATCCCGGGCGCAGGTGCACAACACTCAAGAGGTGAATTATGGTGTGCAGCACTTTGGGATATGACCTGGAATATTATTAATCAGGTGGGCAGCATTAACCCCAATATTTTTAACGGAGCCAGCTCTGGAGGTAATAGTATTGCCCTAAAACTAGTAACTGAAGGTTTAAAATTACAAGTATGTAATTCAGGTTTTATCGATGGCAGAAATGGTATTCTTCAGGCAGATCAAATCCTTTATGGAGGCACTTACAGATGTGCAATTATGCAGGCATTTGCTAGAAGAGGAATGGGCTTTGATGCAGTTCAGGGATCAGCGAACAGCACTACAGATCAGATTCCTGGATTTTCAACTGTAGAAAGTATTTTAACCCTTACCCAAAATGTTACTCAGCAATTGGAAGGGCTTAATATTACTTACAACAATAGTGTATCTGCAGGTACTTGTAATGGGCTTAGCAACTACTTGCTTACCGATACTTTACCATCGAATGTTACCTATGTTTCAGGCGGTACCTATAATGCTGCAACAAGGGTAGTAAGCTTTCCGGTAAACCTTGCTGCGGGACAAACACAAAATTATACTTTCACAGTTCAGGTAAACAATGGCAGCTGGTATCCTCCAACTAACCTGATTGACGAAAAAGTATTAACTACAAGTATTCCTTCTATATGGACAACAGCTTCTGTTAATACAACCAATTTTACAGTATCATCTGCACAAAGCCAAAGTGCTCCCAATGCATTTTTTGGAGTAAATTCTACAGGCATATCTGATTTCTCAATTGCAACCAATACCTCAATAGCATTGGGAGCTGCGCCTCCTACACTTACCTTCTGGCACAACTATAATACGGAAGATGGATGGGATGGTGGCCTTGTTGAAATAAGTCCAAATGGTGGCGCTACATGGTCTGATCTTGGGGCAAATATGACCCAAAACGGATACAATGGAAGTATGGGTACCGGAAGCAATAATCCATTAGGAGGAAGATCTGCTTTTACTGGTAATAGCAATGGTTTTATTAAAACAACTATTTCGCTTTTGCCATATGCCAATCAAAATGCATTGTTTCGTTTCAGAATGGGGTCGGATGATAATACTGCGGTTACAGGATGGTATATAGATGATATCCTCTTACTGTCAAAAGCTGTGGTAAATATGCGTTCAAATTTATTTAACGCTTCAGGCGTAAGGGTTAATATAAAAGATACAGTAACAACCATTATTCAAAATGCAGGATGCACACAAGCTACTATAACAACACAGCCTGCCAATACAAATGTATGCGCTGCTTCAAATACTTCGTTCAGTGTAACAGCAACTGGCACTACTGTCGCCTACCAATGGCAAGTAAGTACTGATGGTGGTTTAACTTATAGCAATATTTCAGGAGCAACCAGTTCAACCCTAAACCTCACAGCTGTTACTATTGGTATGAATAACAATCGTTACAGAGTAGTAGTGAGCAATGCATGCCCATCTTCTGTAACATCAACCGGCGCTATTCTTACAGTATCAGATGCTGCAACTGTTACTGCACAGCCGGTAAATACAAGTGTATGTTTAAATGGCAATACTTCCTTTAGCGTAACTGCTTCAGGAACCTCCCTCACTTATCAATGGCAGGTAAGCACAAATGCTGGTACAAGTTTCACTAATATAGCAGCTGCTACCGGATCAACATTAAATATTACTGGTGTTACAGCTGGTATGAATAACAACCAATACCGTGCTGTTGTTTTTAGTTGTGGGCCTATCGGCACCAACTCGAATGCTGCAACCCTTAGTATAACAAACCCTGCCAGCTTTACTACAGCGCCCGCTTCTGTAACCATTTGTCCTGGCAACAATGCCTCATTTAGTGTAGTAGTTAACGGCAGCAACCTAAGTTACCAATGGCAACTTAGCAACAATGCAGGTGTTAGTTTTAGCAATATCCCTGGTGCAATTAATGCTACATTAAACCTTAGCGGAGTAAGTCTTTCTGCCAATGGTTTTCAATACCGGGTAGTAATTAATGGCACCTGCACAGTAGATCTTGCATCACCTGCAGCTGTGCTTAATGTAAATACCCCTGTCACCATCAGCTCACACCCTGCCAGTGTTACCGCTTGTGTAGGAACTTCAACAAGTTTCAGTGTAGCCGCCACAGGAACTGCGCTTACGTATCAATGGCAGTTAAGTGTAAATGGTGGAGCATTTATAAACCTTAGCAACAGCAGTATTTATTCAGGCGTTACTTCTTCTTCGCTTACCGTTACAGGTATAATAGCTGTAATGAATGGCTACGCATACCGAGTATTGGTTTCAGGGCCACCATGCGGAACAGTGGTTTCCAATACGGCATCTTTGATTGCCAATCTTTTACCTGCAGTGGTTTTGGCTGCCGCAGAGTATAACAGAATTACACCTGCTGTACCTACTACTCTTTATACAACTGTAAGTCCGGTAGGAAATTATACCTACCAGTGGTTTAAAAACAATTTTCTGGTTAATGGTGTCGCTGGCAGCAGCTATCCAGTTGATGTAGACAAACTGGGTAATTATTCTGTAACTGTTACCGATGCTAATGGCTGTAGGGTAAGTTCAAACCTGGTAGCGGTTAGTGATTCTGCAAGTAACCAGTTATTTATATATTCTAATCCGAATAACGGACAGTTCCAGGTTAGGTATTTTAGCCCAAACAATAGTACCGAAGAAAGGACATTAACGGTTTATGATGCAAAGGGTGCAAAAATATATGCCAAAAAATATACTATTAGCCGCACTTATGACAGGATGGATGTTACATTAACAAATGCACAATCTGGTATTTATACTGTTGACCTCAGAGATAGCAAAGGAAAACGAATTGCTTCAGGTTCTGTTATAATTCAATAATAAAAAAATAATATTTGTTCTAAGCCGGCTCCATGGAGCCGGCTTTTTTGTAGGGGTTTAAGCTTATTTTATTTCTTATTCTTTCAAAATTTGCAATTCAATAAAAAAAAAGATGTACTTTTTGCCCATAATAAGTTTTATAAAAGTTTCTTACCGCTTTCATAATGTTGAAACGAAAAAAAACTGCAAGACGACTCTATCAAAAATCAATTATTTATTTAATTATTCTAAATCATTAACCAGGATTTTATGAAAAAAATTCTTCTCTTCATTACTTTGTTATGCTGTGTAGCATTTTCAAATGCACAAAATGACAAAAACAGTCTGGCTTTTCAACTTGTAAGTAAAAACAGTGCTGCTATTGGCTTGTCGCAGGACCAGTTAAATAACTTTAAACTCAGCAGCACTTATTACAACGAAATGGCTGGTACGCAAATGGTTTATCTTTTGCAAACCTATAAAGGCCTGCCCGTGTATAACCAAATGCTAGTGCTTGCTTTTAAAAACGAAAAGGTCGTTTCCAATACTGGCGCTTTTTTACCCGCAATGGATTCAATGACACAACAAAGATCTGCCCTGCCATCGCTAAATGCGATGTCCGCAATAAGAGCTGCATTTGTTGAAGCAAAAATTTCTGTACCAGGATCTTTATCTAATCCTACTTCCTCAGAAAATGGTAACAAACTCGATTTTGGTAAGACCAATGCTGTAACTGAAAATATTACAGCTGAACTAATTTGGGTACCAGTAGAAAATGGACATGAAAAATGGATAAAACTGGCCTGGCAGATACAGGTAGTCCCAAAAGGAAAATCAGACTGGTGGAATATGCAGGTTGATGCTTCAAACGGCGCCATCATTGGTAAGGTAAACCTGACCGTTTATGAAGGCAAAAACAATCACAACGATGACTTTCTTGCTTTATTTGGCAGTAAAGAAAATAGCGGTACAAAAGAAGTAAAATTAAATAATAAATTTTTCTTTAATCCACCTCCCCCAACAGTAACCACAGGTGATTACAGGGTAGTTCCTTATCCTATAGAAAGCCCTAATTTTGGCGCTGTTGCAGTAGTAAATAACCCATGGCTATTATCTGGTGCGGGAAACAATGCTACCTCCAATGGCTGGCATTTTGATGGTACAAACAATTATAATATTACAAGAGGAAACAACGTTTTTGCATACCTCGATGTATCAAATCTAAATACACCCAATTCAACCAACAACTGGCCTGATACTTCTACGTCTGCCATTCCTGGTTTAAGTTTTACACAAACTCCCATATTTACTCAACAGCCATCAGCTGTTGTAAACAAAAAATTTGCAGTAACCAACCTCTTTTACTGGAACAATTTAATGCATGATGTATTTTACCAGTATGGCTTTAATGAAGTATCAGGAAATTTTCAAACAGATAATATAGGAAGAGGTGGAAATGGAAATGATTACGTTCAGGCAGAAGCTCAGGACGGCTTAAGTACCAATAATGCCAATTTTTCTACCCCTACAGATGGTTCTAGACCAAGAATGCAAATGTTTCTTTGGGATGCGGCACCAACTTCAACCAATGTTGTAGTAAATGCACCTGGCACAATTGCCGGTACTTATACTGCTGTTGAAAGTAATTTTAGCACAGCAAATCAACTTTCTGTTATTGGCCCAGTAACCGCACAGGTAGTTTACTACAATGATGCAGCAGGAGGAACACATGAAGCATGTACTGGTGCATCAACCAACAGTGTAACTGGTAAAATAGCTTTAATAAACAGAGGTGCCTGTAATTTTACGGTGAAGGCATTAGCAGCACAGGCTGCTGGAGCCGTGGGTATAATTATGGTAAACAATGTAGCCGGCGCTCCAATTATTATGGGTGGCGGACCAGACAATACCATTACCATTCCCGCTGTTATGGTAACTGACGTAACAGGTGCATTGATAGCAGCTCAATTGGCTACTGGTGTAAATGCTACATTAAATGGTGGTGTTAAATTAGATGGTGATATAGATAATGGTATCGTTGCACATGAATATGGCCATGGTATTTCAAACCGCTTAACGGGCGGTCCTTCTGTTACGACCTGTCTTCAAAATGCAGAACAGGGTGGCGAAGGATGGAGTGACTATATGGCTTTAATGATGACTACCAATTGGGGTACCGCTACTGCAGCCGACGGAGCTTTAGCCCGCGCTGTAGGTACATATGCATGGGGCGAGACTGCTACCGGTGCTGGAATACGTAACTATCCATATTCTACCAATCTTGCAGTAAACCCACTTACTTACGCCAATATGGGCGTTGCACCTATCGGAACAGAAGTTCACAATACAGGTGAAGTATGGTGTGCTGCTTTATGGGAAATGACATGGGGGCTTATTCAGCAAAATGGTATCAATAACAATTTGTTTAATGCCACAGGTGTAGGTGGAAACAGCATTGCATTAAAATTAGTGGTAGAAGGTATGAGAACTCAGCCTTGTAGCCCAGGGTTTATTGATGCAAGAAATGCGATATTAACCGCAGATCAGAATTTATATGGAGGAGCTCATATTTGTACTATTTGGGCAGCCTTTGCTAAAAGAGGAATGGGATACAGTGCACTTCAGGGTTCTTCTTTCAGTGCCGTTGACCAAACCCCCGCTTTTGACCTTCCTCCAGCTCCGGCGTTTTCAACCCAGCCAACAAATACGGCTGTTTGTGCAGGAACCAACGCTACGTTTACAGCTACAGCCTCGGCTTACAACCTTACTTACAACTGGCAAGTGAGTACTAACGGTGGAACTAGCTGGAGTAATGTTAGCCCGACAGTAACAACTGCTACACTAACACTTACAGCAGTTACTGGTGCTATGAACAATAACTTATACCGTTGTGTAATTACTGGTGGATGCCCTAATTCAAGTGTCAATTCAAATGCAGTTCTACTTACTGTAAATACATCGGCACCTGTTATATCGTCTCAGCCGGCCAATACTTCAGCCTGTGTGGGTACAAATGCAACATTTAATATCACTGCTACCGGAACAAACACATATAACTGGCAGGTAAGTACTGATGGTGGAACAATATGGAATAATGTAAGTCCTGTTGTAACAACAACAACACTTACGCTAACAGCCGTAACATCAGGAATGAACAACAATCAATATCGTTGTGTGGTTACCGGTGGATGTCCTTCTGCTAATTTCAACTCTTCGCCTGCTACTTTAACAATAACAACTGGAGGAATAAGTGTAACAGGCCAACCGGCTAATACTTCAGCTTGTGCTGGCAACAATGCTGCCTTTGCAGTAACAGCAACAGGAACAAGTCTTACCTACAACTGGCAGGTAAGTACTGATGGAGGCGTTACCTGGAGTACAACAAGTCCGGCAGCAACAACAGCAACCCTTACACTTTCTGCAGTAACTACAGGTATGAATAACAATCAATACCGTTGTGTAGTTAACGGACCTGGGGCATGTACGCCTGCAGGCTTAACTTCTGGATCTGCAACATTAACAGTCAACAGTGCCATTGCAATTTCAGCACAACCGGTAAACGCCTCTGTTTGTACTGGCAATAATGCAACATTTAGTGTAACCGTAACCGGTACTAACCCAACATATAACTGGCAAGTAAGTACCGATGGAGGATCTACATGGAACAATACTAGTCCTGCAGTTACTACTGCAACGCTGACGCAAACATCTGTAACTGCCGGTATGAATAACTATCAATACCGTTGTGTAGTGGCTGGTACTTGTACCGCTGTTGGCTTCAATAGCAATACCGCAACGCTTACCATTAACACTCCCGCATCAGTTACTTCACAGCCTGCAAATACAGCAACATGTATTGGTAGCAATGCAAGTTTCAGTGTTACTGCAAGTGGTTCAGGACTTTCTTACAACTGGCAGGTAAGCACCGATGGAGGTACTACATGGAACAACACTGCCCCTGCAGTTACTACTGCAACGCTAACGCTAACAGCTGTAACCACAGGCATGAATAACAATCAATACCGTTGTGTGGTAAGTATCGTTTGTAATCCGGTTGGCGTTAATTCTAACCCTGCAACACTTACTGTAAATGCTGCTCCTGCTATTACTTCGCAACCAGCCAATACTGCAGTTTGTGCAGGAGCCAATGCAAGTTTCTGTGTAACTGCAACAGGATTTAACCCCACCTACCAATGGCAGGTAAGCACAACAGGCTGTACTGGTACATGGACTAATGTAACAGGTGCAACTGCATCCTGCCTGAGTCTTACAGCCGTTACTGCTTCAATGAACAATAACAATTATCGTTGTGTAGTTTCAGGCACATGTACGCCAGCTGTAACAAGTGCTTGTGTTACTTTAACGGTGAATACTGCAGCAACTATCACTGCTCAACCAGTGAATACTACCGGATGTACTGCTGGCTCTGCAACATTCAGCACAACCTCAACCGGTACGGGCCTTAGCTATAACTGGCAGGTAAGTACCGATGCCGGTGCCACATGGAATAATGTTAGTCCGGCTGTTACAACTGCAACATTAACATTAACAGGCCTTACTGCTGGAATGAATAACTATCAATATAGAGTTGCCGTTACTGGTACATGTACGCCTGCAGGTATTAATTCCACTGTTGCTACCCTGAGTATTAATTCTGTGGTAACAATTGCTAGCCAGCCGGCAAATACAGCCCTTTGTGCTGGAGCCAATGCAAGCTTTACTGCTACAGCAAGCGGCACTGGACTTACACAGCAATGGCAGGTAAGTACTGATGGGGGTACAACATGGACCAATATTGCAGGAGCAACTTCTGCTACACTGACGCTAAATGCAGTAACAACTAGCATGAATAATAATAAATATCGAGTAGTTTACAATGGAACATGCACCACAAACTTGAATTCAACAGCTGCTACATTAACAGTAAATACTTCTGCTAACATTCTTACACAGCCTGTAAATACTGCTGTTTGTCGTGGTTCAAATACAACGATAAGTGTAACTGCTACAGGATCTACGATTACCTACCAATGGCAGGTAAGTATAAACGGAAGTGTATTTGCAAACCTTGTTGATGCGGCTCCTTATGCGGGAGTTACTACTGCAACGCTCTCTATTAGCAATGCGAACATGGCAATGAATGGTTATGTTTACAGAGTAATAGTTTCAGGAATACCATGTGGTGCGGTAATTTCATCTCCTGTAACCTTAAGGGTAAATGAACTGCCGGGTCTTGTGTTAGCAGCTTCAGAATACAATAGAATTCTGCCATCATTACCAACTACACTTTACACAACCATTAGCCCAGTAGGCAATTACACGTATAAGTGGTTTAAAAATGCATTCCAGCTTACAGGCGTTTTATCAGACAAATTACCTATTGATATAGATGGATTTGGTCAATACATCGTTATTGCAACAGATGTAAATGGTTGCAGTGTTCAGTCAAATACAGTTTCAATAAACGATTCAGTAAGCAACCAGTTATTTGTTTATCCTAATCCTAGTGCTGGACAATTCCAGGTTAGGTATTATAGTTCAAACAATACCCTGCTTGAAAGAACACTATCTGTGTATGATGGTAAAGGTGCTAAAGTTTATTCTAAGCAATATAGCATCAGCCGAACTTACGACAGGATGGATGTAAATCTTATCAATATGCAATCGGGTATTTACACGGTTGATTTGAGAGACAATAAAGGAAATAGAATTGCTACAGGTTCTGTAATTATTCAATAATATTTCTTCCCATTTTAAAAAGCCGGTTTCAGTTGAAACCGGCTTTTTAAATAATTTATAGTTGGAAACTAGTTTAGATTATTATAACTCCCTCGATACTCTCTACATACTGGATTTGTATATCGAAAATATGCTGCTAGCAAGCCTGCTTTCATCACACAACTATTCTTTGTATAAAATATAGCTATGGCCATTGGCTTTTCTTCTGTGCTACACATAAAAAAAGCTGCATCACTGCAGCTTTTAAAAAATATGGTGCCAAAATATTACCTAAGTTTATGTACGTAAATATTCTCTGCAAATTGTTTTTTCACATCTCTTAGATCCCTTAAAATACTAGTATCTACAAGGTTTCCACGCATTTCAATCTTAAATCCACCAATCAATTCTTCCATTACCAGAGTTTCTAACTCAATATTTTCAACACCGGTATCAGATTTCACTTTTTTCACGATGGCCTCTTTCAGTTCATCACTGATAGGAGCGGCAGTTGTGAATTTAACGTGATGTATTTGTTTCAATTCATTGTATTGTTCAAGAAATGCTTTTACAATTTCCACTAGATTACTTTCCCTTGTTTTGCGGGTAAGCAGTTGCAAAAAAGAAGAGGTAAGCGCACTTACTTTACCGGTAAGCACCGCACTAATAATCTTTTCTTTTTTATCTGATCCAATTACAGGGCTTTTCAACAAAGACACAAAATCAGGATTAGTTTTGGTAATAGACTGTAATAATTTTATATCAGCAAATATAGCTTCAAGACTGTCTTGCTCAATGGCAAGATCCAGTAAACTTTTGGCGTACCTGCCTGCTAAACGTGGATTGTTCATGATATAATTTTTAATTTAAGTTGTTAGAAATATTGAAGCAACCTTTAAAAAAATATTGTTTTCAAAAGCCGATCACCAATTGCTAACGCTTAATTTAATTTAACGTCGTTGGTTAGTTGTTTTATATAATTCTCCTGCTCTGCTTTATTGGAAAGTTCCCTTCTCAATATTTTTTCGCTCACTTCAACAACCATATTACCCAATTGATTTTTCAAATCGATAATAGCAGCCATCTTCTGATTTTCGATAGAAGCATGTGCATCTGCAATGATTTTAGAAGCCTGAATCTTAGCTTCATCTTTTGCAGTATTGATCATTTTATCTTTGATCTCTTTGGCTTCCTTAAGCATAAGCGCTCTTTCTTCACGGGCGCTTGCCAGCAAAGCTTCGTTCTCATTTTTTAATTGAGCCATTTCCAGTTTCACTTTTTCGGCAGTAGCAATAGACGCTGCGATATTAGCTTCTCTTTGATTTAAACCTGTAAGAATAGGTTTCCAAGCGTATTTTTTAAGGATAAAAAATACGATGATAAATGCTAGTAATGTCCAGATGATTAAACCTAAATGTGGTAATAAAAGCTCCATTTTATTATAAATATTTAATATTAAAATTCAAATAATTCAATCCTGAAAAAATATTACTGCATCCCCCGCCCTATGCTTCGGATGCAGTAAAAAATTAATGCAATTAGGCTTTCAAAACAGCCAATAATCCTGCGATAACTGCGAAAAGGGCAACACCCTCTACGAATGCAGCAGTCAGAATCATGTTTGCACGAATGTCGTTAGACGCTTCTGGTTGACGGGCGATAGATTCTACAGCTCCTTTACCAATCTGACCGATACCGATACCTGCACCAATAGCTGCAAGACCTGCACCAATAGCTCCACCAAAATGAGAATAACCAAGCTGAACATCAGCTAACAAAGTCATCAAAGTCATGATACTTGTGTTTTATAATGAAAAAATAATTACGCTGTTGCGGTTTCATGATGAGCTGCATCTTCTTCATGATGATGCTCTCCCTCAAACGACTGACCGATAAACACTGCAGTTAAATTGGTAAAAATAAATGCCTGTATAAATGCTACCAGTAACTCTATGAAATAAATGAACACTGTAAATAAAATAGAGATGGGAGAAAATCCAAATCCAGCTACTTTACTCATAGCACCAAATATAAATATCAGAGAAATGAAACTTAAAATGATAATATGCCCTGCCACCATATTGGCAAAAAGACGAATAATTAATGCCGCAGGTTTGATAACCAACACACCCAACAATTCTATAGGAATTAAAATAATTTTTACAAAAATAGGCACTCCGGGAGGCCAGAAAATATGCCCCCAAAAATGAGTGTTAGTACTAAACAGGATAACAATGAGTGAAATAATACCCAATACCATTGTAAATGCTGTATTACCAGTAACATTGGCTGCACCCGGGATTAAACCAAACAGGTTATTGATTAGAATAAAAAAGAAAACAGTTAGCAAGTAAGGCAAATACTTATTGGCTTTGTGCCCAAGATTGGGTTTGGCCACTTCATCTCTTACAAAAGTGATAACTGGTTCAATGGCATTCTGCCAGCCTTTGGGTGCTGTTGTAACTCCATAACCATTTTTATATTTTTTTGCAATTCCTGTCATTAGTAAAACCAAAACCAGAAGAGCAAGAATCATTTGCACAACGTTTTTAGTAATAGAAAAATCATACACTACGGTTCCGTCAGCAGCTGAGATAACACCTTCGTTGCTCGAATAACCATTGTAGATGGTATGTCCATGCTCGAATTTAGCCGATGAAAACATTGAAAACCCTTTGGTTGGGGAATACAAAATAACAGGCAATGGAATAGTTGCATGAAAATCGCCCACACTAAAGAAGTGAAATTCATGAGCATCCTTGATATGATTCATGATAATTTTCGCAGGATCCAATTTTTCTTCTTTTGGCTCATGTCCACCAGCCTGTTCTACCCCATGTTCCTGGGCAAAAATCGTATTTGAAAAAAGAATTATACCTAAGCTAAAAACCGCTACCAGTAATGATTTGATGCGCTGTGCTGCCATATCTATCCTGAAATTTGGCGCAAAGATAAGGTCAGAGGGCTGAATTTAAAAATTAGAAGAGAGATAATTTACAACAAGTTTGACGAATGGAGCCATCCATTCCAATTCATTTGTCAACGCCAAAGGACAGCTCTTAGGCATATAACCTTTTTAGCATCTTTGGAACTGTTTTTTATTCAGTAATTATGTCATTGCTTTATAAAATATTATTGTCTGTCGAATAATTTATATCAATAATATTATATTTATTAAAACGTGTTTTTAAATAGATAAGCCTTGTGCTTCATTAGAAAACTGCATTTTATGCAGCTGGTAGTAAAATCCCTGACGCTGCATCAGCTCTTCATGAGAACCGATTTCTTTTACTTCACCTTTATCCAGCACCAGTATTTTATCTGCTTTGCGAATGGTGCTAAGCCGGTGTGCAATTACAATAGATGTTCGGCCTGCGATTAATTTATCAATGGCATGTTGAATCAATGCTTCACTTTCAGTATCGATTGATGAAGTAGCTTCATCCAGTATCAAAATAGCAGGATCATATAAAAGTGCCCTGATAAATGATAACAACTGTCGTTGCCCCATTGACAAAGTGGCGCCTCTTTCCATCACATTATAATCGTACCCTCCAGGTAATTGCATAATAAAATCATGCATTCCTATCAGCTTAGCAGCCTCAATAACCTGTTCTCTGTTTATCTCTGGATTTCTAAGGGTAACATTATCCAATACTGAACCTCCAAAAAGAAAAACATCCTGCAGCACTACTCCTATTCTGCTTCTTAAATATCCTAGTTCATACGCTTCAATATCAAGCCCGTCTATTAAAATGGAACCTTTGTTTACATGATACAACCGGTTGATAAGACTGATAATGGACGTTTTTCCACTGCCTGTGTGTCCTACAATTGCCAGTGTTTTACCTGATTCAATGCTAAAAGAAACATTTTTTAAAACATACTGTTCATCAATATAAGCGAACCATAAATTTTTAAACTCAATATTCCCTGTGCTTATCAAAGATTTTGTATAATTGGTTTTTTTCGCAGCTTCCGGTATGGGCGATGTGCTGTCTTCATTATCTAAAACCTTAAAAACCCGTTCGCTTGCAATCATTCCCATTTGCAATACGTTAAACTTATCGGCAATTACCCTCAAAGGCCTAAACAATAAATTGAGACATAAAATAAAAGAAGTGATGATACCTCCTATCTTTTGTGCTTCGGCCTCGGGCAACATCATGGAGCTTCTTGCCGCCCACCAAACCAGCAATCCTACCGATAATGCGGAAACTAACTCTACAACTGGAAAAAAAACAGAGTAGGCAAAAATGGCTTTTATATTGGCATTGCGGTGTTGTTGGTTGATTTCTTCAAAATGTTTTTGCTCTCTTTTTTCTGCAGCAAAAGCCTGCACCAACGCCATACCGGTAATATGTTCCTGCACAAATGCATTCAGTGCTGCTACTGCATTCCGAACCTTAATAAAAGATTTATTCACACTTTCTTTAAAGAAATAAGTAGCAATAATCATAAATGGAAAGGGTGCAAGGCAAACCAGTGTAAGCTTCCAGTCAACCAAAAACATATAGGTAAGTACTGATGCTATGGATAACAGATCTGCAATAATTGGAATCAGGCCATCACTAAAAATATCATTTACAGATTCTATATCATTGATGGTTCTTGTAGTAAGGGTGCCAATGGGCGTTTTATCAAACTGTGATAAATTTAAATGCAGGATCTTATCATAGGTACTCACCCTTAGATCTTTTACGACACTTTGCCCCAACGATGCTGTGGTAAACGTAAATAAAAATCGGCAGGCCGTTTCTATGAGCAATAAAGCAAGTTGGAAAATAGTGATCTCTATAATAAATCCACCAGGACCATCAATAAATTGAGCTGCCGCATTTCCATTTAAGCCATTATTAAGTGTAAGCTGAATAAGCAATGGCCGAACCGGAGCAAGGGCTGCAAGGAATACTGCCAAAAATAAAGAGAAGTAAAATTTTTTCTGGTAAGGTGATGCAAATTTAAAAACCCTTTTCAGTAAGGATAATCGAATATTTTTTTTCTCCGCAGTTGCAATACTCATAGCTGCAAAGTTAATTAAGTTGATAGCAGAAATAAGCTGACTTTAAGATAATAACCTCAGATACCTTCTTCGGCCGTTTCTGTTTGTTTGTGATATGCCTTGATAAAGATTGCTCCCAAATTTTTGTATGGTGGGATATAATCTTCCCAACTTTCCCTCACATCATAGCTGGGATCTTTTCCAAAAAAGCTGCCAAGTGATTTCCACATATCTCTCCAGGAAAGTGTTTTCCCTGATAAGATAGATTGGTTCAGGTAATTAAGAATAGGTTTATTAATATCGCCTTTACCAATTTCTTTGGTTGAAATAATATGGGCATCCGGACTAATATCCAAAATCTGGTTTAAGTTCTGATAACCGCCGCAGGAGCCTAACACCACTACTTTTGCATTGGCCGGCATTCTTTTTATTGTACCAGGCAACCAGTAGCTATGCCCTCTATGCACAACTACTGAAGGATACATTTCATTTTCATCCAGGTATTTAGCAAGATGTACCTGTGCAGAGTCATCTAAATTTTGATCATAATCCAGGGGTTTGTTGGCAAATACCCATACATTTCCTTTAATAGATTTTATCTCTACCCACTCTTTTTTATGAACAATACTCCAGTCTTTGGCGGGAAATGAATTTAAGAATGGAGGAAAAAATGTTTTACCATCTTCATCTCCATAAAAAAACACTTGCTGCACAATCCTGCCTTTTTCATCCTGAAGTTCTTTATTAGAAATCTCGTAAATAGAAGGGATGCCAATAGTAGCCGTCAGATCAATTTTATTGCTGGTATCGGCAGAAAGAAAAATAGTTTTAAGTAATCCATAAATAATTTTTCCTCTGTTATTATTTTCATCAATGCATTTCTGCTCATTTTGTTTTACATAAGTAAGAATCGTATTCTGCAGATTTTCATCATTGATACTACTATACGAATCTGCCACATCTACCGCATCTTCTAGGTTACCCGTTTTATCAAGGTTGGCTACAAATGCCTTCATTAATATTTCTGAATTGGCAACCGGCATTGTCTTTAAAAAACTGTCGAGCCTGTTAAAATTGGCAGCCATTTTTATAAACTTTTTAAAGAAATCAAAATGCACACTCTGTAAAAGAGAATCGCCTCTGGGCTTGGTACCCATCAATTGCATCAGGCGGTTATAACTATGTTTATAGCTGGAAGTGTATATATCACTCTCCCCCATAATGATCATAAAATATAATTCCTGAACACCGAGCGGCTGAATGGCTTTCATTCGCACTGCAAGATTAGTAGCATCATGCAATTCGTTGATGGGCTTAATAAAATGTTGCCATGCTTTGCCTTTTAAAACCTCTCTTAATCCATTGGCACCAAACACTGCAATGGGCGTATCCCTCAATGGGGGTGCCATTCTTTTATAATAATCTATTTCAGTTTTTACCAATAATTTAAAATATCCAATACTGTCGTAACTAATTTCACCGTCTCCTACATATTGTTTAATATTTTCCACTGTATTTTTTCCACTTAACAGATCATCCAAAAAAGGAAAATACAAAAGTGCGTTGGGAGTTTGGCTTAATTGTGCTACGACCTTTACCATGGCATTATTGTTCCTGTGGATCAATTTTCCCTCTGGACTGGTTATAGACTGTGCATAAGAATATAACTGAACAGGATTGTTTTTGCAGGCTACCAATACAAGACTGTCGGCAAAAATCTCATTAACAAAAGGCCGTATGGTTTTTAAAATATTATCGGGGTGGAGGCTGCAATATTTTAGATACACAATCTTCTGCGCTTCTAGGTATTCCTTGCTCTCAAAAAATACCGAAGCATTTAATTTGGCTACTTCATAAGAGGAAGCTTCAATAGCAGGTAACATTGTGCCGTTGGTCGGCATTCCCTTTAAAATAGTTTCGAAAGTATTGTATACCGATGGGAAATCAATTGGTTTAATATTCCTGTTTCGCCAATCGATTCTAAAGTTTTGGATGATATTTTCTATAAGGCGCAAATATCGGATCTTATCATTATTGGTAGCAATATTTTCATTGGTTTCTACCCAAATCTGCAATTCGTCAATTTTTCTAAAAAAAACATCCGAAACCTGCAGATTAATTTCCTCATTTTTACTGATGTGTAAATATAAATCCTGCTTGTTGTCGGTTTTATCTATCAATAATTGTTCTTTATCAATCTTATCGTGAAAACCTTGTCTGAATAATGGAATCCGAACCGTATCTGCCTGGGTAGCAAAAACAACTGAAACGTTTATTATAAAACAAAAGAGTAAAAATATATTCTTCATAAAGTCCTTATCTTGTTACAAAGATTATGCAAATTTATCTTATACCTGCAAAACCCCATTACAATAATAGTTAATCGTTGCATTTGCGCTTAACAATTTAATAATATTATAACGTTCATTTAACGCATGATTGCATCAATATGTTAAAGTACTTTTGCGCAACTTCATTCTTATGAGTTCTACAAAGAAAATACTGATTGCGGACGATGAGCCGGATATTCTTGAAATCATTCAGTTTAACCTGCAACAGGAGGGTTATGATGTTGTAACTGCCAAAAGCGGCGACGATGCCATTGAAAAAGCGAAACAAACCAATCCCGATCTCATTATTCTGGATATCATGATGCCTGGCAAAAATGGCATCGAAGTATGTAATCATCTTCGTTTGATACCTGCTTTCAAAAAAACACTCATCGTATTTCTTACTGCTATGAGTGATGAAGGAACAGAAATAAAAGGACTAGAAACTGGCGCAGATGATTATCTTACAAAACCCATTAGTCCTAAAGTGCTTATAAGTAAAATTTCCTCTTTATTTCGTAGGTTACAAAAAGAGGATACAGGAATTATTACCGTAGGTGATATATCTATAGACCGTGAAAAATATATGGTAACCCACATGGGCAATGATATTGTACTTGCCCGTAAAGAATTTGAACTCCTGTCTTTACTAGCTTCCAAACCAGGCAAGGTGTTTTTACGCAATGAGATACTAAACCAAATCTGGGGCACGGAAGTGATCGTAGGGGACCGTACTATTGATGTTCATATCCGCAAAATTCGCCAAAAACTTGACCTCGACTGTATAACCACAGTAAAAGGTGTGGGATACAAATTTGAATTGTAACTTCGAGTAATCCAATAGGTAATAACAAATGGATAAAAAACTTCTGCCGATTTAGGGAGTTAAATAATTACAATAACAATTTAAACGGATAGGCTTGCGGCTTAGACCAATGGCCCACCATCTTGAAATGCTTTCTAGAAAAAATTTTTCTCCGCAACATTTAGCCGCCCTCACAGCATTGGCATTGTCTGTACCAATTTCTCTGGGCTTTTTCATATTTAAACCACTATGGTGGATTGCATTGTTTGCCTTTACAGTGATCTTTCTTGGTTCTTATGCTCTCATACTCTATACATTACAGAATTTTATTTATAGAAAAATAAAACTCATATACAAACTTATATACCAAACAAAAGCCACTAAAAGAGAAGAGTTTTATTATAAAAATATCTTACCTCAAAAAAGTATTGATGAAGTAAGAGAGGATGTAGAAACCTGGGCAATGCAACGCAAAGCAGAGATAGACGTACTTATTCAAAACGAGGCTTTTAGAAAAGAGTTTTTACAAAACCTAAGTCACGAATTAAAGACACCCATCTTTGCCATACAGGGGTATGTTGACACTTTATTAGGAGGTGCGCTTCACAATGAAACAGTTAATACAAAATTCCTTCAAAGTGCTTCACGCAATGTTGACAGGCTGGTGAACCTCATAGACGACCTTGACGAAATATCGAGACTTGAGAGCGGCCAGCTTAAACTTAATAAAAAGAACTTCATCATTCAGGAGCAGCTAAAAGATGTATACGACAGTCTTTTTCTAAAAGCCAAAGAAAAAAATATACGCTGTATTATAAAAAAGGGTTGCGAATTCCCTTTAACGGTTTATGCCGATAAGGAAAAAATTAAACAGGTATTGATAAATCTTGTAGACAATGCTATTAAATACAGTAATCAGAACGATGTTATAGAAGCAAGCGTTTACAATGTAGATGGCAAAAATGTATTGATTGAAATAAGTGATGAAGGAGTGGGTATACCCGACGAACATCTACCCCGGATATTTGAAAGATTTTACCGCACCGACCTTGCAAGAAGCAGAAAAGAAGGTGGCAGCGGGCTTGGCCTTTCTATTTGCAAACATATTATTGAAGCACATAGACAAACCATACATGTAAGAAGCAAAATTGATGTTGGAACTACTATTGGATTTACCCTTCCAATGAAAGAAGATTAATTATTTCTCTATTAATTATTTTTAATATTAGCTACTGCTATTTGGTACTCTAACACTATAGTGAGACCTACTTGAGAAAAACAAAGGACCTCTTCCCTATATTTTATTTGTTGAGCCCACCATTTTGGCTTTATCATTATATAATGGGCAAAAAAAGACCAGCGATAAGAATAAAGCTGGTTCAAGCATGATTAAAACTTGCTATTTGCTTAAGGAAAAAGGTAATTAGTCTTTTTGTTTAGAACTACAAGATGAAGTATTTATTCTAGACAATGGACATCTATAGCATTATGAAATTATTAATAAAAAACAAAGCCGATTGAGTTAAATAAAAAAGCAACTCTGAATAAGAGTTGCTTTTTTCAAAGGGTAAATCTTTTTATTAATTAAATTTTGTCCATCCTTTCCACCAGCTGCTTTCGATACCTGCAGGAGCAATTGCTCCACGGAAAGTTACTGTTGTAAAGAAAGTGCCTGCCAATTTAGGATCGGTAAAGTTAGCACCCGATACAATTGGAGCATAACCATTAGAACCTGCAAAAGGTGTAGGATCTACGGCTGAATAATTATATGGCTGAATTAATTTTGCTTCGCTGTTATTGGTTAAAACAGTATTGCCAAAATATGGATTGGTGAACCATGCAAGCATACTTGCATCACTAGCACCTGTTGGAGCTGTACTGCTAGCTGAATACTTAAGATTTACACCGTTACCAGACAAAGTAGTATAACGAATTCTTAAACTACTATCATCAATATTTTTATCTGTAGGTGAGCCAGTACTTGCATCAATCAAAATACCTGTAGGCCATCCCATAATAATTGAATTGTAAATAGAGATAGAAGAATTTCTGCGTATTTGTGCACCTGCACGGAAAAGCGTACTACCAATATTTGTAGTAGTTGCTCTTGGACCAATAGCAGTTATATTACAGAAAACAGCAGAAGTTTTTGGTGTAGCTGTAGTACCACTTGCATTATTATCACTTTCAAAAGCTTCAGAAGTTGAAATGTCAGCAATAACAGAATCTCTAATCACCAAACCAAACTGAACTTTACCACTGTAGCCATTGTCAGTATCAAAATCATCATCCTGAGTTTTTAAAGCAATCAGGTATTTACAGTTTACAGAACCACCAAACCATTCGTAAGCATCATCTTTTGCATAAGTTGTTTGTATATGATCGATGGTTGTGCCGCTTCCAACACAAGCCATTGTAAGACTATTAATTTCTTTATCTGGTTGAAATGCATAACCAGCATATTCAATTCGTATATAACTTAAAGTACCTGAATTATCTGCATTAATTGGAGTTGGCACTAAAGCATCACCGCTACCAGCCAATCCATCACCTTGTGCATTATCTACACCACCCTCTACCTGGTATAAACCAGCAGTGCCATTAAATGCAGCATTGATACCAGCTTTACCACAGATGATAATTCCTCCCCAATCTCCACTTTGTGGATTTGGAGATGCAGATGTAAATACAATCGGCGCTGTTGCAGAACCAACTGCATTAATTTTAGAACCACGAGTAATAATCAAAGCTGCTACATCACTTCCACTAAATGAACCTTTGATAACAGTACCTGCTTCAATATTCAGGGTATGATTACCTACTATATATACCAGTCCTTTTAGGATATAAGTGTTGGCACTTCTTAGAGTAGTATCAGCATTAATACGGCCGGTTAATGTAATGGTTTGACCAGTAGTTGTGCTACCACCGCCATTAACAATAATAATTTCTTTTTCACCATCCGTCTCAATTTTTCTGCAACTTGTAATACCAAGTGCTGCTACGGCAGATAGTAATAAAATATACTTTTTCATTTTGTTGTTTATTTTAAATTTATAGTGTGTAATTAAATGAAAGACTAAAAGTAGTACCGTTCAGTCTTGTAAACCTGTAAGCATCCGTACTCTTATCAAGTCCGTAATGATTACCAATAGTATTATTCTGGTAAAAAATTTGTTTATTGTTAAGGATGTCCGATATGTTCAATTTGATTTCAGCTTTTGTTTTCAGAAGTTTTTTGGCAATTTGAAAATCAAGCAGTGGCCTCGGGGCTTCATATACATCAGGTGTACCGGCAGCCGCAGAAGCATCGCCTACTAGGTAAATTCTTTTACCAATTATATTAAACAACGTTGTTACATTTAATCCTATTTTTTCCAGATCATACAACAACCCTGCATTTACGAGGTAATCACTTTGTCCCTGTAACGCTCTGTTCACTTTTAGGAGTTCATCTTTAACATTACTCTTAATAATGGAAACGTTGGTTTGTACAGTAAAGTTTTTTAAGCCATCTATTGCATCCAGTTTTTTTCGCATTTCTATTTCAGCTCCGTAAGAATAGGCACTGTTCGGATTTTGATAAGTAAAAGTACTTGCTCCTCCTGCTCCTTCATTGTACAATTGCTCTATAGGATTTTTAAAGTACTTATAAAATACTCCCGCTGTAATAACTTCTCCTGCTCTTGGATATAGTTCATAACGAAGATCTCCATTGATAATTTTAGTTCTCTTTAAATCAGGTTTTCCCTGCACTGACGCATTTAACTCAAAGTCATAAAGGTTTAGTGCAGACAATTCACGCAACTCTGGCCTGATAACAGTTTGAGAACCTGACAAACGAAGATTTGTTTTGCTATTTACTTTATAGGTTACGTTAATGCCCGGTAAAAAGTCCGTTACCCTTGTATAAGTGTGACGGCTATCCCATTTTTTAACACTACCAATTAACTGATCATAATCTTCTACCCTTAAACCCCAAACTACTCTTAATGCATTGCTGAATTGATTGTCAAATTGTATAAAACCTGCGTTTAAAATGGTGTTGGCCATATAACGGAAGTTTTTATTTTTAATCGCATCAAAGGCAAATTTGTTGTCGTAGCCTGTTCCAAAATTTTCAGGAGAAAAAATATGATCAGAATTTAATAATCTTAAAGTAGGATTATCCGTAGGGAGGTAATTGGCAAATAATTGAGCATCATACAACCTGTCTTTGATTTGCAGCATATAGCCACCCTTCATGGTTTGCTTAAAAGAAAATGCATCAAATGTATAGCTAAGATCTCCGCCTGCTGTATAGATATAATCACTCAAGCTTTGATAAATACGGCTTCCACTTTGCTGAGACAATGAGTTGGCAATAGTAGCTTCGTAAGCGTCTGCGGTAGTAGCTCTTTCATAACTCAATCTTCGCTGGTCAGGTATATATCCATCCAGTATATTAAAAGCACCATACCATTTTAATTTTAGCTTTTTAGAAAGCCCGTGCTCTCCATTAAGTTGTGTGGTAAAAAAAGTATTTTGTTTAAAAGTAAATTCATTGCCATGTTGCAAAGGTCTTGGCCTGCTACTGTCATATCCATCTCTGATTGTTACAGAATTAGCACCATTAACATTGATGATTGTTTTTACAGACACTTTATTTAAGGAGTTGAACTGAATGGCAAAACTTGCCAAACCTCCTACTGTAGTTTCCTGTAAATACTTGGTATCATCGTAGCTATTTTCTTTGCTAAATAATGTTCCGGTTGCAACATTTTTTCTGTTTAACAAATCTAGATGCCTATTATTTTTATTATAATTTATTCCAAGAGAACCGCCCACTTTTTTGCCAAATAATTTTCCAACAAAACCACCATTCACTGCAAATGAACTATTAAACGGAGCTGTCATTTGTTCTGGAGTCCATGAATTACGCATCGATTTACCAATGGCGGTTTTTTGAGCCCTAGACATGGTGTCAAAATTTGACTTCGTTGTATAACCTGCAGGCAAGGCCCTTGTACCATCATCTATACCAAGCCAGTCTAATTTACCACCCTGCGATTCTTTGTAAAATGTTTTACCGGTAGTTTGTGTATTGTAACCTGTTCCCAACTGTACCGTAAAAAAGCTTTTGGAAGGAATATCTTTTGTATTTACTTGAATCAAACCACCGGCCCACTCTCCCGGATATTCAGGAACAAATGCTTTGTTGATAATGATATTATCAATCATCTGAGAAGGAATCAAATCAAAAGAAAATGTTTTTCTGTCTGGTTCTGTACTCGTTAATAAAATACCATTCAGCGTTGCCTGATTGTACCTGTCGGCCAAACCTCTAACTACCAGAAATTTACCATCCTGAATACTAGTACCAGGAGTACGCTTCAAAATTTCGCCTGTATTTCTATCTGGTGATCTGCGAATAGCTTCAGCAGAAATAACGGATGCAACCGTATTGGTATTCTTTTGAAAAGTGATCATTGATGCGGCAGTTTCTTTTCTCGCAGTACTTGAAGCCCTCACTACTACGGCTTCTTCTGTTTTTTCTCTTTGTGTAAGCGATAGATTTTGTTCAGTAATTTTTCCAACTTTTAATTCGATGTCACTTACTTCCTGAGTAACTCCATTATAACTAAAGATCAAAGTAATTTTACCGTTTTGATCAATGTTTAAATTATATCTTCCAGCTATATCTGTTGAAGTACCCTTTGTAGAACCTTTAATCATTACAGAAACGCCTGTAAGCGGTAGGCCAGATTTCGCATCTGTAACCTTACCTTCAATTTTTCCTTTTTGAGAAAATGATAGTATTGAAATGGAGAGAAAACTTATTATTAAAATTGCGATCCGCATGTGCTGTTTATTTGAGTGCAAATAGACAAACTTCATGTTATGCGAAAGTGAACATAATGTTAAGCGATTGTTACGCCTATATTAAGCCAATGTTAACAACCCCTTAAAACCTGAATTGTAGCCGGCAGGTAAGAACATCATCCTTTATATCTGCATCCAATCCCGGCAGTAGTGTTTTCTCATTTTTGGGCATGGTAAAATATAATACCCATTTTACATTTGATGTTATATAATATAGATAACCTAATCCCAAAGTGCTATATTTTATATTAGCAGCAGTCAGGTTAGAACTGGCGACACCAATTTCATTGCCTTTTACTTTTGTATTAGGGTCATACCAATCATACTTAACTAATAACTGATGCTTCAGAGAAAAAATATTTTGCAGCAAATAAATATAAGCCCCATTAAAACGGCGGGTATGAAACCCATCTGCGCCTGTTAATAATGCGGTGGGAGTTTCTGTACTATTTGCAGTACCTGTTTGCAGGCCTGAAACAAACTCTCCCCTTAACTCTGTAAAACCAATTTTGTTTTTAAACTTAAGCTGTATATCTGCTCCATAATACCTCCGGGGAGATACTTTTCCTATATTATTCACCGAAGAATCTACTACCTGCATTTTAATTCCTGAAATGCGGGAGGTGCTATAATGATATTTTGTATTGTTCTCTACCCCACCATATAGTAAAGATGTGCCGGCTGAAAGGAAAATATTTTTATTTATCGTAATAGGTTTCAGTGCAACCCTTCCTATAAAATCTTTCGTATTGTCAAAATCACCAGCTGCATTAATCCCCTGGCCATTAAAAAAACCCGCATCTACTTTTAAATATTTAAGCGGATGCTTTTCCTTTCTCACATCAAAACTAATCATAGCGCCCAGATCTCTTTCGCTTTTCATCAGTAACTGTGTCATACGTCCTCTTTCGGGGCTTTCACGATCGCTGCTGCTGTAATTCACTTCATATCCAAAGGGGCGAGCAAACATACCGGTAGTAAATGAAAATAATTTGTACTTGTTTTCAAATATCCTGCCCCAAACATCCCTTACTGTAAAATTTCGTTCATTGGCATCAAACTGAAATACAAACTGAACGCCTGCAGCATTTTCCTTATCAAAGTGAACAAAGTCGATCCGAATCCGGCTCCTTCGCAACATAAAACGATTGCTTACTCTGGGAGCAAAATCCCCGCCCTCAAATGACTTAACACCTTTTGCTGAAGCAATCTGAAACTGTGGTTGTATATAACCACTAAACCTAAGATGATCGTATTTTTTGTATACACTAAGGATTCCTTTACCTGTTTCGGTTGTGGTATCCACCATATCCATTAAAAACTGTGCATTGGATACTGATATAAGGAGATGAAATAGTATTATAAATGTAATTTTTTTCATTACCCCAGTTTCAAATTTGTATTCAATAATATTTATACATTAACTCTATGTTACTAAATTATTACCATTTATATTTATGCAAGATAAGGAAGCTAACATTTTAATTTTGCGCAAAATTTATTAACATGGCAGGAATCAATTCAATACTAAAAATCTTTTTACCTAAAGACAGGGTCTTCTATCAGTTATTTGAAAGCGTGGCTGAAGAGCTTGTAAAAATGGGTGATAAGCTTAAAGAAGTTGTAAACGAGCCTGATTTTGATAAAAGAGGAAAACTCATTACCGAACTGGAAGATATGGAACATGTGAATGATGAATATACTCATCGCATATTTACTGAATTGGGTAAAAACTTTATTACACCGTTTGATCGTGAAGATATTCACTATCTGGCAAGTGCGCTTGATGATATTGCAGATTATATTTATGCATCTGCAAAAAAGATCAATTTTTACCGCGTTAATCCTGATGATATTGGCATCAAAAAATTTGCTGACCTTATTCCTTTGGGTTGTATTCACATACACAAAGCGGTTACCGAATTGCGCAATATGAAAAATATGCGTCAAATAACGGATGCATTGGTAGCAATTAATAGTATAGAAAATCAAGGAGATGATATTTTTGATATGAGCATTGAGCGTTTATTTGCTACAGAACCTGATGCCAAAGAAGTGATTAAGAAAAGAGAAATTTATCAGGTAATGGAAATTGTTACAGATAAGTGCGAAGACGCCGCAAATGTGATAGAATCTATTATAGTAAAGTATTCTTAATCCCGTTGTATTTCAATTGTAGATTTTTAAAATAAAAAGAAATTCAATGCCAGATTTTCCTTTACTGCTTATAGCCATTATTGTATTAGCACTTCTTTTTGATTACATCAATGGGTTTCATGATGCAGCTAATGCAATTGCTACGATCGTTTCCACTAAAGTACTAACGCCCTTTCAAGCAGTTATTTGGGCCGCCATCTTTAATTTTGTTGCTTATTTTATATTTAAAGATCATGGTGTAGGCGAAACAATTGCCAAAACCGTTATTGGCTCTATTGGACTCGAAGTTATTTTAGCAGGACTTATTGCAGCCATTATCTGGAACCTTATTACTTGGTGGTATGGTATTCCTTCCAGCTCTTCTCACACTTTAATTGGTGGATTTACTGGTGCTGCTGTTGCATCCGCTGGCAGTTTTGCTGTTATCAACACCCCTATTATCCTTAAAATAGTAGGATTTATTGTAATTGCCCCAATCCTGGGTATGTTTATGGCATTCATTATTTCTGTATGGTTTTTAAATTCATTCCGAAAAGGAATCATACCAAAAATTGTTGCTCTCGTTATTATATTATCAACTTTGTTGCTGCTATATAATATGATAGAAACAGATCCTGGAAAATTAAAAACTCATTATGAAACTTTTTTTTTAAGAGTGCTGTTTCATTCTCATAATTTCAAATGGGTATTAATAGGTTTTATAATTATTTCACTGAGTATTTTTTCTTTATTTCTCAGCAGTCTTAATTACTCTCAATCAGAAAAATGGTTTAAAAAAATGCAGTTGGTCTCATCTGCTGCATTCAGTATTGGTCATGGTGGTAATGATGCTCAAAAAGTGATGGGAATTATAATGGTAGCATTAATTAGTGCAGGACAATATACCAGTTTCAAACAAATGCCAAACTGGGTTCCGCTTGCATGTTATACCGCAATAGCCCTGGGAACGATGAGTGGTGGATGGAAGATCATTAAAACCATGGGCACAAGAATTACAAAAGTTACGCCGTTTGAAGGTGTGGCTGCAGAGTCGGCTGGTGCGCTTACTTTATTCATTACAGAAATGCTAAAAATACCGGTAAGTACTACTCATACGATTACCGGTGCCATCATTGGTGTGGGTGCAACCAAAAGGTTGAGTGCTGTAAGATGGGGTGTAACTATTAATCTTATCTGGGCATGGATTTTAACCATTCCTGTGAGTGCCATCCTTGCTGCAGGGGTTTACTACCTGATCAAACTTTTTTAGTACCATTACCATAAAATATTTAATAAAATCACTCACTTACATGAGTGATTTTTTGTTTTCTTTGTATTATGAAAAAAATATTGGTAACTGGCGGTAGTGGTTATATCGGATCACATACCATTGTTGATTTAGTAAAAAATGGATTTGATGTGATTTCTGTAGACAATAATAGCCGCAGTAGTCCTGATGTATTAAAAGCTGTAGAACAAATTACAGGCACCCGTATTAAAAATTACAATGTAGACCTTTGCATCTTTGATGATACACATGCCATTTTTCAGGAAAACAACGATATTGAAGGGATTATACATTTTGCTGCTTACAAAGCTGTAGGAGAATCGGTAGAAAACCCTTTATTATATTTCGAAAATAACCTTACCTCTCTAGTAAATATTTTAAAATGTGTAGCCGAGTTTAAGGTTCCTCATTTTGTATTTTCTTCATCCTGCACTGTGTATGGCAATCCCGATAAAATTCCTGTTACTGAACATACTCCCCAAAAACCTGCAGAAAGTCCTTATGGAAGTACCAAACAAATGGGAGAAGATATTGTAAGGCAAACCATGAATAGTTTAAAAAATCAGCAAAGTATTTTATTGAGATATTTTAACCCAGTTGGTGCACACCCATCAGGTTTAATTGGTGAAATACCCATTGGACGTCCTGCAAACCTCATCCCTGCCATTACACAAACTGCTATTGGCAAGTTACCGCAAATGCAGGTATGGGGAAATGATTACGACACCCGTGATGGAAGCTGCGTAAGGGATTATATCCATGTGAGCGATATTGCACATGCTCATACGTTAGCACTTAATTTTCTCCTTGAAGAAAAAAATGAAAGCAATTGTGACGTTTTTAATCTGGGTAGTGGAAATGGTTTTACAGTTCTGGAGGTAATTAATACTTTTGAAAAAGTGAGTGGGCAAAAATTAAATTATGCAATTGGCCCACGCAGAGCAGGAGACGTAATAGCCATCTACGCCAATAATGATAAAGCAGTAAAATTACTTAACTGGAAACTTGAATTTGGACTGGAAGATATGATGAGAACAGCGTGGGAATGGGAAAAAAAATTGAAGAATATTTGATTTATCCTGTGTGATGTTTGGTTGATGATATTAGATATCTAACTTTTCAAAAAACTATTACAAATTCTGAACCTAAAAAATTCGAAATTATTCATCCTACAACCGAAATCCTGAATTGCCCTTTTACCCTTATTTCATATCTTGCGCCCCAATCAACAATAACTATGCTCAATAAAATAGAAGTAACCGGGAAAAAAGATACCCGCAGTGGTTTTGGAGATGGCATCTTGGAAGCCGCACGCAACAATGAAAACATTGTAGCCCTTACTGCAGATCTTGCAGGTTCTTTAAAATTAGGTGGTTTTATAAAAGAATTTCCCGATAGATTTATTCAATGTGGTATTGCGGAAGCCAATATGATTGGTATAGCTGCTGGCCTTACCATTGGAGGAAAAATTCCGTACACAACTACTTTTGCCAATTTCAGCACAGGCCGAGTTTACGATCAAATAAGGCAGAGTGTTGCATATAGCAATAAAAATGTAAAAATATGTGCTTCTCATGCCGGGCTTACCCTGGGTGAAGATGGTGCTACTCACCAGATATTGGAAGATATTGGGTTAATGAAAATGCTGCCTGGTATGACTGTAATTGTTCCTGCAGACTATAACCAAACAAAAGCAGCCACCAAAGCAATTGCTAATTACGAAGGCCCGGTTTATCTACGTTTTGGTCGCCCAGTTTGGCCTATTTTTACAAAGGAAGAAGACTTTGTAATTGGCAAAGCCCAAATACTTAACGAAGGTAAAGATGTGAGTATTTTTGCATGTGGCCATTTAGTTTGGATAGCAGTAGAAGCAGCACGTATTTTGGAAGCAAAAGGAATAACTGTTGATCTTATAAATATACATACCATCAAACCACTGGATGAAGAAGCTGTAATGGCTTCTATTAAAAAAACAGGTTGCGCTGTTACTGCCGAAGAACACAATGTCATTGGCGGATTGGGAGACAGTATTGCACAGGTGGCAGCAAAAAATCTGCCTATTCCTATTGAATACATCGGAACCAACGATACTTTCGGCGAAAGCGGAACCCCTACAGAACTTTTGGTGAAATACGGTTTGGACGCCGATCATATAGTTGCAGCAGCCGAAAAAGCAATAGCAAGAAAAAAATAATATTTTCAACCTTTATATAAAAAAACTGCATCATACAAAATGATGCAGTTTTTTTATTTCATATCCTATTATAGGGTTATTATAAACAGAGGTATTCAGGTTGTCTTTTTTTGTAATAATATTTTAATTCTCCCGTTAAACCCCATGAATAAAAACCCGTCTATGAATTGGTTTTTTTACTTTTGTTGTACTTCAAATAGATTATGGCCGAACACTTGGATGATAAAGAACTGTTGTTTCAGTTTAAAAACGAAGCCAGCAAAGAAGCTGCATATACCCGTATTATAAAAAAATACCAGGAAAAACTCTATTGGCATATCCGAAGGATGGTAGTAGAACATGAAGATGCCAATGATGTGCTGCAAAATATGTTCATTAAAGTTTGGAAAAACTTGGACAATTTCAGAGAAGACAGCCAATTATACACCTGGCTTTATCGTATAGCCACCAACGAAAGCCTTACTTTTCTGGAACAACAAAAGAAAAGAACCGCTACCTCCCTAAGTGGCAATGAGGAGTATATGAGTAATAAACTAGTGGCTGATAAAGATTTTGACAGTAATAAACTCGAGTGGAAACTCCAACTGGCCATACAGCAATTGCCCGAAAAACAAAAAGCTGTATTTAACCTGCGGTATTTTGAAGAAATGCCCTACGAAGAAATGAGCCGGGTATTGGAAACCAGTGAAGGAGCCTTAAAGGCAAGCTATCATCATGCAGTGAAAAAGATTGAAGATTATATACTGAACCGTTAAACCATTGAACCCAAAAAGCGTCTATAAAACCGGATGTTGAAGCCAGATAACATATTAAATGAATTAAAAGCCTTAAGCACAACTGTTGCCAATATACAAAGGGTAAACGTTTTCAATGTGCCGGATGGCTATTTTAACAACTTGAGTCAGCGGGTTTTGCTGCTTAAAAATGCTGCTGATAATGACACCGCAGTAACAACTGCTGTTCCTGAAGGTTATTTTAACAATCTTGCTGATACAATCATTGGACGCATAAAAAGAGAAGCTGAGGTAGAGAATGAGTCTGAACAGGATAACCTTACTTCAATTTTAGCTGCCATCGGCAACAATAATATTTACAGCATTCCACAGGGATATTTTGACCATCTTTCAGATAATATTAATGCAAAGATTTTAAATCAATCAGCAAACACTTACTCTGAAACCCATCATATCTCTGAACTGGTTGCAGGTATTGGAAACAGGAATATTTATACTGTTCCACAGGATTATTTTGAAACCCTTAAAGTAGCACTAAATAATACGAAACCTGCAAAAGTGGTATCTATAAAGAGCCGCTTTGCTACTTTTAAATATGCAGCTGCAGCTGTGGTTAGTGGTGTTATTGGATTAAGTGTATTTTTTGTTCTTAATAATGGTCCTGTAAAACCATCTGCAGAAACAGCCGCTGTGATGATAGAAGCCAATGAGATTATTAAAACAAATTCTTTTGATCAAGAATTAGCCAACATTTCGGATGATGCAATTGTAGCATTTCTTGAAAGCAAGGGTCAGAATGTTGAGGCTGCATTAGTAGCTTCGCTTACTGATGATAAAAATCTGCCTGATGCTACCGATTATCTCATTAATGAAAACACCTTGAATGATGTTCTAAAAACAATTGATCTTAATAATTAAATAATCCCCTGAATTACTGCGAATGGATTACACTAAATAACAAAACATGAAACATTTTATATTATACATTTTTCTCCTGTGCGGCTTTTCTGTTCAGGCACAGCCTGGATCAGGCGGCGGTAATAAGGAACAAAAAATAGAAGCATTATATGTAGCTTATATGACTCGTGAATTAAACCTCACTGAAGATGATGCACAGAAATTCTGGCCTGTTCATAAGCAATATGACAATGAAATAAGAGGCGTAAGAAATGAAGCAGATGAAATTGAAAGACAGCAGGCAGTGTTGAATATCAAAAAGAAATACCAGGACCGTTTTATTAAAATACTGGGGGCAAACCGTACCAATGATTTCTTCGTAAAAGATGGTGAGTTCAGAAAAAAACTAGTGGAGCGTTTAAAAAACATGAGGCAACAGAATCAAAACAATATGAAACCACGCCCACAAATGAGAAGAAACGGTTTGCAATAATTTGAAATTTGTTATTAAAGATTTGTATAAAAATGCTTTAGAAATCTTGCTTCGGAATTATTTTATTCTAATTTTGTATAAGGTGTTTTTCATAGGTTAACAACGGCCCGCTCTTTCAGGGCGGGCCTCGTTTTTTATAATGCTATCCAGGGTGTTTTTATATCATGATAAAACAACATGGTCCAATGTTCATCATGCGCTTGTTTCCACCAATGCGTTCTAAGTTCCATACATTTTCTTCCGTTGTAATCATACTTTGCCACAAACCTACTTTTCATTTGTTGTAATTGCGGTGCCACATCTGCACCAAAAAAAATAATTTTATCGTCTTCTTCAATCCACAAAGCCATGTGGTAGGGACAATGCGCCCCAGTAGTTTCATACCGTATATAATCATCTATGAGTCCATCCCCTTCTACAAAAACAACATTTTCTGCATTCTTTAATATTAAGAATTCTTCGGGAGTATAAGAAGGTGATCCTTTTTCAAGTGCAAAATCCAATTCCTGTGCATTTACATAATATGTAGCCTGCGGAAAACTCAGGAACTGCTTCCCTAATATTTTATCCTCTTTGGCTGCTCCTCCTACATGGTCTTTATGCAAATGGCTTAACCAAACTTTGCTAACGTCCATAGGGTTAATGCCATTATCAATCAGGTTTTGGTGAATCTGTAAAATACCATCCGGATTTGAAAAACCGAGACCGGTATCTAGTAGAATAATATCTCTTTTCGTTAACACTACAAAAGGCTGTATCTCTACCAACAAGCTGCCAATTGCACGCTCCTGCAAATTATCTTTCTCTTTATCAAATGGTACAAAGACCTTTGATTTGTCAATACTAAAAGCTCCCTCACTTAATGGAATTATTTTCATATCACGTTCCCCCGTTTATAGGGCTAATTTATATCCCCAGAGTTGATTATTTAATATTTTTTACACATTCTCTTACATGTATCTTATTAACGTAAAACCATTTGCCTGTCAGCATCTAGCTTTATCAATATAAATATAAGGATGGTAAAAGTGAGTAGGGAAGATCCTCCATAACTTAACAATGGCAGTGTAATACCAGGTGATGGTGCTATACCAAGGGTCATACAAATATTTAATGCTACGTGAAAAAACATAATACCTGTTACACAATAAGCATACACCCTTGAAAAAGTACTTCGCTGTCGTTCTGCAATAAAAACCATACGAAGCATCATTCCAAAATACAATAACATCAACAGCGTGCAACCAATAAATCCAAAACTTTCTCCTACTGATGAAAATATAAAATCAGTGTTTTGCGCAGGTACAAAATCGCCACGGGTTTGTGTTCCTTTTAAGAAACCTTTTCCTGTAAACCCTCCGCTGCCAATGGCAATTTTGGATTGTTTAACATTATAACTTTCTACTTTTTCGTCTTTACCTTTCTTTTTGGTTCCTAGTTTACGATATTCATTTTGGATAGCCACATTTCTTACAGAATCTTTAAATTGATAATCATCCATACCAAAAGTTGTCAGGATTCTTACTACTTGGTGTGGTTTTAAAACCGACTGAAAAAGTGCAGGAACAATAAATTTTTGTACCCCAACACTTAAGGTCCATGCTGCAACAATTATCAACAATATAGATTTATCTCTTTTTATTTTTCGTTTTAATATCCAAATAAAAATGGCTCCAATTGTAGTTATTACAATCAGTAAAGTATTGGGAGGCATTACTATACTTGCTATTATTAGAACAGTGAGCGAAAACATCAAAGTGATGTAAATAGCTGGAAGACCTTCTCTGTAAAATGCTATAATAAAAGAGAAGTATACAATTGCTGCTCCTGGTTCGCTTTGCAATACAGAAAGAATTGCCGGAGCAAAAGCAATGGCTGCTGCTATTAGTTGCGACTTTGTTTTAGTAAAATTTGTTTCAGGTAATGAAAGGAACTTAGCTAGAGCAAGTGAAGTAAATATTTTACATAATTCAACTGGTTGCAAATTCATAAATCCCAGTGGTATCCAACTTTTAGAACCTCCTACTTCTTTCCCCACTACAAATGTTGCAAGAATTAAAAGTATTCCAAATGCATAGCCAAGGTTGGCCGTGGCTGTAAAAAACTTACTATCGGTAAGCAATACAAAAATGGCAACAACCAAGCTGATAATAAAAAAATAAAATTGTTTGCTATATTCTTTTTTAAACCCAAGCAATGTTTGAAGCACGTCATCATTTGTATTATACTCAACAGTAAAAATACAAACCAGCCCAAATAATATCAGTGATATATAAAGCCATACCATCAACCAGTCGATGCCTTTAGTTATAGAAGGGTTTTTCTGATACATTTTTAAAATGGTTAGCGATTTTTATTTTTCGAAGAATCTGGTTGTGTGTTTTTTTGTTTGTCGGGTAAAATAGCCGGCTGCACCTGTACTTGCTTTGGAGTATCTTTTTCTTTTCCCTTTTTATTTCTATTATCCACCATCTTTGGCCTACGAAGGTCTTCATCGTCTTCGCTGTCTTCAAGGCCAATAGTATCCTTAATTAATTTTATATAGCCTTTAGATAATAAATATGTAGAGTCCTTTGAATGACTTAGAGAGTCCTGACGACGAAGTTCCTGATTTATTCTTGATGGAATAAGGTTCAGTTTGCTCATAGCTTCTGCTTGTTGTTCTCTTGCTATACTAGCAAGTGTATCATTCAGGTATTTTTCTATCATTAAGCCTACAATTGGTGCAGGATAAGTACCTCCGTAACGGCCACTGTTTTCTATCACACACATAATCGCAATTTTAGGATTATCCCTTGGGGCAAATGCACAAAAGAAAGTATGGTTCGGTTGTGCTACACCTCTGATAGAATTTTCTACTGTACCAGTTTTGCCACAAATCTGTATATCTTTTACTCTTGCTCCCAAACCTGTACCTCCATCAACAACTGCTTGCATGCCGTCATGCACCACATCAAACAATGAATCCGGAATGTCGATGACACGATGCCTTTCCTTATATTTATCTAAAACCCCAAACTTATCACCCCCATCTATACTATCTACCACATGAGGGATAATATACCATCCCTTATTGGCAATAAACGCCATTTCGTTGGCAACCTGTAATGGGGTAACATCCACTTCTCCCTGTCCAATACTAACTGATCTGAAACTGCAATAATTCCAATGCCCTTCGCCAAAGGATTTATTATAAAAAGCAGGGGTAGGTATATATCCTTTTTTCTCAGAAGGAACATCTACACCAAGGCGATGCCCTAAACCAAAAGCATACATATAACGATCCCAAACTGCCAGACTACTATCTACATTAGGATATTTAGGATTGTTAATAACCCGTTGCATTACAGTTGCGAAATAGGTGTTATCGGAGAGCCTGATTGCATTACGAAGATCAAAAGTTCCAATATCAAGGCAACGCATAGGCCTACCGCTACCACAGCCATAAAATGCCCCTGAACAAGTAACCTGAAAATCAGGAGTGATTACCCCTTCATGTAAACCTACCAATGCCTGCAGTGTTTTAAATGTTGAACCAGGCGAATAAGAAGCACTTACAGTTCGGTTTAACAAGGGCAATGCAGGATTTCGGAATAATTGCGAAAAATTCTTTCGGCGTTCAGCTCCTGTAAGCAATTGTGGTTTATAAGTTGGGGCACTTATCATTGCCAATATACCACCCGTCTTGGGATCGATGGCTACAATGGAACCCAATTTGTTTTCCATTAATTTTTCGCCAAACTCCTGAAGTTTTATATCAAGGGATGTATAAAGATTATGTCCTGCTGTTGCAGTTGTATCAAAACGTCCGTTTTCCCATCTTTCTGTTAGCCTATTCTTGTTGTCCTTTTTCCAATATTCAATACCACGATCGCCCATCAATACTTTTTCATAACTTCTTTCCAAGCCCGTCATCCCGGCATAATCTCCTGCTACATAGCCTTCATTTAAATGCTTACGCAAAAAATTGGTGTCTACTTCTGCTAGATAACCTAAAACATTGGCAGCAGCTTCAAACGGATATTTACGTACAGGCCTTTCCTGCAGATAATAACCGGGCGAAAACTTGTAGAGATTCTCGCTAATTTTTGCCATTTTTTCCTCGCTAAGCAATGCTTCAAAAACGGATGCTCTGTAACTTTTGTTTTTTATGATAGCCGCTACAATTCGTTTTTTAAATTCGGAAGTATCGATATCCAAAATGGCACACAACATAGCCGTATCTGTTCCCCGAATTTTGGAAGGTGTAACCATAAGGTCGTAGATAACGGTATTTTGCAAAATGGGAAGTCCATTTCGATCCATAATAATCCCTCTTTCAGGATAAAGAACTTTTCTAAAAATACCCTGATCATCTGCCAATATTTTATACTTGGAAGTAAATACCTGAAGTACGAGCAATCTGCCAATAATGATCAAAAACATCGCAACTAGCATTAGCTGTACAACATTTTTTCTTGATTGATTAAAAACTGGCATTGTTTATTTTGAGAAAATAAATGAATAATTTTTTTATAAAACTCTTATCAATTATATACAGCCCCCCCTACTTAAATGGTATTGGTCCGAAACTTTTGTTTCCGTACAAATATCATGTCTGTAATAATAATAAGTAATAACGAGATTAGGGTAGATAAAACAGTTTTCACCAAAAAGTACCAGATATTGCCAAACTGCCAGGCTTCCAACAAGAACAACCAAGCATTGTGCATAAATGCAAACACACCAATATAAATAGTATAAGGCAAAATGCCTCCCATACTAGAAATAGATGGCTCTTCGTAATTTGTTTCAAAACCTTCCTGAGGTATAAGTAAATTAATTAAAAACGGACGTAAATAAGCAATAAGAACACAGGCGGCAGCGTGAAAACCCGGCTGGTGGCGAAAACTATCAAGCGTGAATCCTAAAAGGAAAGCAAAGATCATAAGCCAGCTACGCTGTAACTTAAATGGCAGCCAAAGAATGAATAAAAAATAAAGATAGGGGGTAACCATCTGATGCAAATGTATCCTGTCTAATACAAATACCTGTATCAGGATAAACAACATAAACCGAATTATATTTTTTACTAAACTACTCATGGATATTCCCTTACTTACTTATTTTTTCTGCATTTTTTATTAACTGATCTATTACCGGCTGTTGCGAATTATTAATTGCATACGCATATTCAAGATTATGAAAATTTGCCGCAGTACGCACAACGATTTTAAAATTATTGGTTGATTTTTCAAGAAAAACTTCGTCAATCCTGCCTATCAATAAGCCTTTGGGGAAAATGGTACTGAAACCACTTGTAATTACACTATCACCTTTTGCTACTTTTGTACTTTTGGGAATACCAGAAAGTGTTACCAGATTTGGATATTTCCCATCCCATAACACAGTGCCCGTTTCCCCGGTTTTTAATAATTTTCCACTAATGCGGCTGTCTTTATGAAGCAGGCTCATTACTACTACAAACTCTCCATTAATTTCGGTAATGGCGCCTACCACCGAATTATTGGGATCAACGATACCCATCCCTACCCTCATTTGTGCAGCATTGGTACTTTGTAAAACAACAAAATTACTTTGGGTGGTTATGGAATTGGCTACCACTTTTGCAGAGAGATAATTAAATTTTCTGTATTGAACAATGGAATCTATCTTGATGGTATCTATTACCTGCTTACTGCCACTGTCGGGCAAATTAAAATTAGAAGCAAGTTTATTGTATAACATCTCATTGGCTTTTAACAGCGAGTCGTTGGTTCTTTTTAGCTGAAAATAGTACTCAATTTTATTGTATTGCTCATTCACCTTTCCAGTAATACGATTGGCACTGTTTCCAAACATAGCCTGATGATAATTGCTGTATTGAACAATCAGAAAGATGGAAAGTACCTGAAGTAATAGAAACAGCAGGAAGTTAAAATAACGGCGGATGAACAAAAAGATATTACGCACCGGGGGGAGAATATTTAAAGTTAAAATTCTAAATCCTAAAATGAATTGCCAATTTAGGATTTAGAATTTAGAATTTTTTATTAAATGTGTTATCTCATTACAAACGGGAACCTGTCGTAATTTTTAAGTGCAATCCCTGTTCCTCTAACAACGCTTTTAAGCGGATCGTCTGCAACATGAACAGGTAATTTAATTTTAGCGGCCAATCTTTTATCCAATCCCCTCAACAATGCGCCGCCACCTGTGATATACAAACCACGGCGATAAATATCTGCTGCGAGTTCTGGAGGGGTTGTTTCCAATGCTTTTAAGATGGCTTCTTCAATTTTAAAAATGCTTTTATCCAAAGCCTCTGCTATTTCCTGATAACTTACCATTACTTGCTTTGGAATACCTGTTACAAGATCACGACCATTTACAGGAATATCATCTGGCGGATTGTCCAGATCTTTCATAGCTGCACCTACCTGAATTTTAATTTGTTCTGCTGTACGCTCTCCAATTAACAAACTATGATAACGGCGAAGAGCTTCCATGATATCTGCTGTAAATTCATCACCAGCAATACGGATACTTTGATCGCAAACGATACCCGCAAGGGCAATAACCGTAATGCCTGTTGTACCACCACCAATATCAATAATCATATTTCCTACTGGCTCTTCCACATCTATACCTATACCCAAGGCTGCTGCCATAGGTTCATGAATCAAGTATACTTCTTTAGCTCCAGCCTGCTCTGCACTATCTCTAACAGCACGTTTTTCTACTTCGGTAATGCTGCTTGGAATACAAATCATCATCCTCCAACTTGGAGCAAACAGTGGTTTTTTCTTATAAACAAGTTTAATCAGTTCCCTGATCATAAGCTCTGCAGCATTAAAATCTGCTATTACACCATCCCTCAACGGACGGACGGTGCGAATACTTTCGTGGGTCTTCTCGTGCATCATCAATGCCTTTTTACCCACAGCCAGTAAATTTTTTGGATTATTTCTATCTAGAGCAACTATCGAAGGTTCATTCACAACAACCTCATCATTATGTATGATAAGCGTATTGGCAGTTCCTAGATCAATTGCGATTTCTTGTGTGAAAAAATTAAAAATTCCCATGTTTTTTTATGTGAAAACTTATATAAGTGTGAATGGTAGCAAAGTTGAAGTAAAATATTGGATTTAACAACGCAAAATAAAATATTTCTCAAACAAATAACCTTTATTCAGAAAGGCTTTCAGCACTCTGAAAGAAGTTGCCTGCTAATAAAATTAGCTTTTGGCAAAAAATGGGGGCTTTAATGATTTAATTTTCGTTTATTCCTCCATGTTATAATCCCCACTAAATCAAAAAAATTCATACCCAATATCACGGCGGTAATTAATGCCTTCAAAGTGAATATTGCGCAGCAATTCTTTTGATTTTAATGCCGCTTCATTGATATCCTTCCCAAATGAAGTAACTGCCAATACTCTGCCTCCATTTGTTACAACCTTATCCCCAATTTGCTTTGTTCCCGAATGAAAAACAATAGTGTCATCGGTTTCATGAGTTCCCAGGCCTTCAATCAATATCTCTTTCTCATAATCGCCTGGATAACCACCACTTACAGCTACCATTGTAACAACAGAACGTTCATCAGTTTGTATTTCAATATCACCTAATTTTTGCTCCGCTGTAGCCAATAATAAGGCAACAAGGTCATTTTTGAGCCTGCATACAACAACTTCTGTTTCAGGATCTCCCATACGGCAATTATATTCAATAACCATTGGCTCTGTATTATCAATCATCAAACCAAAAAATATAAACCCTTTATAATCCAAATTCTCTTTTTGTAACCCCAAAACAGTAGGCTCTACAATTCTACTAACAATTTTTTCTCTGAGGGTTTGGTCAAAAAAAGGCAACGGGCTCACAGCTCCCATCCCCCCGGTATTTAACCCCGTATCACCTTCTCCTACTCTTTTATAATCTTTTGCTTCGGGAAGCAACACATAATTTTTGCCGTCTGTTAAAGCAAAAACACTCATTTCAATTCCTTTCAAAAACTCTTCTACAACCACTTTGGTTCCTGCATCTCCAAATTTTTTCCTGTGAATCATCAATTCAAATTCCGCTGAGGCTTCAATATGTGACTGACAGATAAGTACACCTTTACCTGCAGCTAAACCATCTGCTTTTAAAACGATGGGCAAAGAATGTTGCTGAATATAATTCAGGCCCTCGTCAAAATTTTCGGCTGTAAATTCCATGTAAGCTGCTGTTGGAATATGGTTACGCTCCATAAAAGCTTTAGCATAAGCTTTGCTTCCTTCCAATTGAGATGCTTCT